>CAJWPV010000124.1 GCA_913045395.1 uncultured Verrucomicrobiota bacterium
CTTTGTCGCCATCGGCGGTTGCGACAAGAATATGCCAGGATGCATGATTTCGATCGCGCGGATCAACCGCCCCGCGGTGTTCGTATATGGCGGCACGATTTTGCCGGGCTGCATCACGGGCCAAACCAGAAAGCTCGACATCGTTTCAGTGTTCGAGGCGGTCGGAGCGCACGCCAATGACAATCTTTCGGACAGGGGGCTTGATCAAATTACTGCGTGCGCCATTCCGGGGCCAGGCTCCTGCGGCGGCATGTACACGGCCAACACCATGGCCAGCGCCATCGAGGCGATGGGCATGAGTCTGCCGGGTAGCAGCGCTCAGGCGGCGATCAGCCCGGCCAAGAAAAGGGACTGCCGCGAAGCCGGTGCCGCTGTGCTGAATTTACTCAAGCTTGGGATCAAACCGCGCGACATTATGACGAAAAAGGCCTTCGAGAATGCGATTACCGTTGTCATCGCGCTTGGAGGTTCGACGAATGCCGTGCTGCATTTGCTGGCGATGGCGCATGCGGCGGAGATCAAGTTGGGCATCGACGATTTCACGCGCATCGGAAAAAAGGTGCCGGTGCTGGCCGACCTCAAGCCAAGCGGCAATTACCTGATGAGCGAGTTGGTTGCCATCGGCGGCATTCAGCCGATGATGAAAACGTTGCTTCGCGCCGGCTTGCTGCACGGCGATTGCATGAGCGTCACCGGCAGGACGATGGCGCAGAATCTGGCCAAGGCAAAACCGTACCGGAAGGGACAGAAGATCGTTCAACCACTGTCCAAGCCGATCAAGAAGGACAGCCACTTGGTGGTGATGTACGGCAATCTCGCGCCGGAGGGCGGCGTGGCCAAGATCACCGGCAAGGAGGGCATGAGTTTCAGCGGCACGGCCAAACCGTTCGACTCCGAGGAGAAGGCGATGAAGGCGATCCTCGCCGGCAAAATCAAGGAGGGTGACGTCATCGTCATCCGCTACGAGGGACCGAAAGGCGGCCCAGGCATGCGCGAGATGCTTGGTCCGACGGCCGCCATCATGGGAGCCGGCCTGGGTAACGGCGTGGCGCTGATCACCGACGGGCGGTTTTCCGGCGGGACGCACGGTTTTGTGGTGGGTCACATTACGCCGGAAGCTTACGCGGGAGGCACGTTGGCCTTGGTGAAGCGCGGGGACGAGGTCACCATCGACGCCGAGCGGCGGCAGTTGACGCTCGGAGTGTCGGCGAAGGAATTGGCCAAGCGTCGCAAGGCATGGCGCAAGCCCAAGCCACGTTACACGAAGGGCGTGCTGGCCAAGTACGCAAGCGCCGTAACGTCGGCCTCGCAGGGCGCTGTGACTGATCACAACCTCGAGGTGTAAGACAAGCGCTTGGCTCAAGCGACAACCCAACTGTAACAGTTCATCCGCAAGAATGCGCAGACAATATCCGTTCCAGATTTTCGAACCTAAGTGGCAGGAGCATTGGCGTAGCGGTGAGACGTTCCGGGCGTGGAATCCTGATGAGAACGTTCCCGCCGGACACCCGTTCCGCGAGCGTCACCCGGACACGAACCCCGGTGATATGCCGAAATATTACATCCTCGACATGTTTCCGTACCCGTCCGGCGCCGGGCTGCATGTCGGGCATCCAGAGGGGTACACTGCCACCGATATTCTCGCCCGCTACAAGCGCATGCGTGGCTTCAACGTGCTGCACCCGATGGGCTGGGACGCGTTTGGTTTGCCAGCGGAGCAGTACGCCATCAAGACCGGTCAGCACCCGCGCATCACAACCGAGGCGAACGTCGCCAACTTCAAGCGACAGATTAATTCGCTTGGCTTTAGTTATGACTGGAGCCGCGAAGTGAATACCACTGACCCCGACTACTTTCGCTGGACGCAGTGGATTTTCCTGAAACTTTACGACTCATGGTTCAACCCGGCGAAAAACAGGGCGGAACCGATCGACACGCTGGCCTATCCGCCCGACGTGACCACTGGTGAGCAACGCCGTGCCTGGCGGGACGACCATCGCCTGGCCTATGTGAGTGAAGCGCCGGTGAACTGGTGTCCGGAACTCGGCACCGTCCTGGCCAACGAGGAGGTCAAGGATGGCGTGAGCGAGGTCGGTGGTTTCCCGGTGGTGCGCAAGCCGATGCGCCAATGGATGCTGCGCATCACCGCTTACGCGCAGCGCCTGCTCGACGATCTTGACGGCATCGACTGGAGCGACTCGCTCAAGGAAATGCAGCGCAACTGGATCGGACGCTCGGAGGGTGCTGAGGTGCTTTTCCGCGTCGAGGATTCCGACCTCGAGATTGCCGTCTTCACCACTCGGCCGGACACGTTGTTCGGCGCGACCTACATGGTCGTGTCGCCAGAGAGCGGATTGCTCGGGCAGATTGTTTCCGTCGAGCACAAGGCCGCAGTCGAGGTGTATCAGGCCGAGGCGGCCAGGAAAAGCGACCTCGAGCGCACCGACTTGGCCAAGGACAAGAGCGGTGTGTTCACCGGGGCGTACGCGATCAATCCGGCCAACGGACGGCAGGTGCCGATCTGGACAGCCGACTATGTTCTGGCCGGGTATGGCACCGGGGCGATCATGGCGGTGCCGGCGCACGACATGCGTGACCTCGAGTTTGCAAAGAAATTCAAACTACCGATCGAGGTGGTCGTCCAAGCGCCGGAAGGGGAAGAGTCGATTGGTTTCACTGGCGTTGGTACGGCGATGAATTCCGGATTGCTTGACGGCCTGCCGACGCCCGAGGCCAAGCGCACGATCACCGCTTGGCTCGAGGAAAAGGCGCTTGGCCAAGGGATGATCAATTACAAGTTGCGTGACTGGCTGTTTAGCCGGCAACGCTACTGGGGCGAACCGTTCCCGATCGTCTGGGATGAGGGCGGCCATGTTGGCCTGAGCGAACACGACCTACCGCTCACGCCACCGGATCTCACCGACTTCAAGCCAACCGGCGCCGGCGATCCGCCGTTGGCCCGAGCTGGGGATTGGTGCCAGGCCGGCGAAGGCATCACGCGAGAAACGAACACCATGCCGCAATGGGCTGGCAGTTGCTGGTACTATCTGCGCTATCTGGATGCACAAAACTGCGACCGCTTCGTTGCCGAGAGGGCGGAACGCTACTGGATGGGCTCGGCCAACGACGACGCCACCTTGGGGGTTGATCTCTACGTCGGTGGCACTGAGCACGCGGTGTTGCATCTGCTTTACGCGCGCTTTTGGCACAAGGTATTGTTTGATCTTGACCAGGTGAGCACGCCGGAGCCGTTTTACAAGCTGGTCAACCAGGGGCTGATCCTTGGCGAGGATGGCCAGAAAATGTCGAAGTCGCGCGGCAACGTCGTCAATCCGGACGACATTCTCAACGAATTCGGCTCGGACGCGTTCCGCTTGTACGAAATGTTCATGGGTCCGCTCGAGATGGTGAAGCCGTGGAACACGAAAGGCGTCGAGGGCGTTTACCGGTTCCTCGGCCGGGTTTGGAGAATGCTCATTGACGAGCAAAGTGAAAAGGAATTCGAGCAGCAACTGACGGCGAGCCCCGACCGTGGCCTGGAGCTGCTCACCGCGCTAAAACTGGACGAAGCGGTTGGCCAAGTGGAGGCCACGCCGGAGCAGCTTAAGGGGTTGCACATCTGCATCAAAAAGGTGACCGAGGACATGGAGCACCTGCGTTTCAACACCGCTATCTCCGCGCTGATGGTGTTTACCAACGAGGCCTTGAACTGGGACATTCGCCCAGTGACGGTGATGAACGACTTCCTGCTACTACTTGCGCCGTTCGCGCCACACATTGCCGAGGAGCTCTACGCCAAGGTCAACGGTGGTGACTCGACCCTCGCCTATCAACCTTGGCCAAGCCACAATGATGAGTACCTCATCGAGTCGAGCATTGAGATGGCGGTGCAGGTCAATGGCAAGGTGCGTGATCGCATCCAAATCCCGGCCGACATAGACGAGGCAGCTATAAAGCAGCTCGCTTTGGATAGCGGGAATGTGAAGCGGCACACCGATGGCAAAAGCGTAAAAAAAGTGATCGTCATTCCCGGCAAACTGGTCAACATCGTTTCGGTGTGAATGGTTTGAAGCCAAACTTTGCCCAGAATTTCCTCACCCGGCAGGAGCTAAAAACAATCTGCGCCGTGGCATTCCTCCTGCTTGTCGGATGGGGAGTGAAATCTTGCGCCTTCAACCAGACAGAACCGCCGTCTGACCGGGCTGAAAACTGATGCAACAGTTTGACTACGACGAAGTGCTGGAGTTGATCCTGGCGAAGGACGATCGCTTCCCGCGGGAGGCCTACTACTTTGTGCGCGAGGGACTCGACTTCACCCAGCACAAGATGGCCAAGATGTCCGGCGCGAAAGAGCCGCGGCACGTCAGCGGGCAGGAGTTGATGGGCGGCATGCGACAATACGCGCTCGAGACCTACGGGCCGATGGCCAAGCTGCTACTCAACGAGTGGGGCATCCGTGCCACCGAGGATTTCGGCGAGATTGTTTTCAACCTTGTCGAGAACAATCTCCTAGCCAAGACCGAGAAGGACACTCGGGAGGACTTTGCGGGCGGTTACGATTTTGATGAGGCATTCACAGCCCCGTATGAACCCAAGGTCAGGCCGGAAAAAAAGAACAAGTTGCCCAAGAACAAGTCGCCCAAGGACAAGCGCAGCAAGTAGCTCCCCAGCCAGGTATTGCCTAAAAGCCCGGGGCGATGTACCGTTCAAGCTGCTCGATGATGTGATCCTTCTGGGAAACCGTCAATAGGAGCAAATCCGTTGAAGAGATCACCCCGAGCACTTTCCCCTTCTCAACCACTGGCAGGTGTCGAACCCGGTTGTTGCCCATGACGTTCATGCACTTTTCAATGTCCGCCTCCGGATCCACCTGGGTAACCTTGCGGGTCATGATTTCCGAGGCCTTGGTGGACTTGGAGGAACGATCCTTGAGCACGACTTTTCGTGTGTAGTCGCGTTCAGAGATGATGCCCACCAATTTTCCCTTATCGATCACCATTAGCGCACCCACCTTGAATCTGTCCATCGCCTTGATAGCCTCGAATACCGTTGTATCCGGCGTGACGGATCGGACGATCCCCTGACGATCCTTCAGTATTTCCCTGGCGTTCATTGGTGAAACGGCTGACGGGGATAATAATGCCCCTCTCCCCGCTAATGTCCAGAGGAGAATCGACAGGTGATTAGTCCTGCAAAGCAGAGGCGACGTCAATCAATGGGACGGTTAGCTCCTTGCGGGTTCCGAGGTTTTTGACGTGGGCTTGGTTGGCGTTGTCGAGGGTGACGAGCCACTTGGCTTTTAGCTCAAGGGCGCGCTTGAATTGCTTTTCCTGCTTGGCCTTGAGCAGGGGATACTCGGTGGCCAGGCCGGCTTGACGAAGCTGCTGTACAAGGCCAAGCGAGGCGTCGCGCAGCGACTCGTCGGTGATCTGCACGAAGGCGTCGAGCGCTTGGCCAAGTGCGGGCACCAGGCCGCGCTC
>CAJWPV010000125.1 GCA_913045395.1 uncultured Verrucomicrobiota bacterium
CTGGTCGAGCGGCAGCCGGGGCTGATCGCGATCGACGAGGCGCACTGCATCAGCGAGTGGGGACATGACTTTCGCCCTGAGTACCGGCAGATCGCCGAGTTGCGCGGGCGCTTTCCTGAGACGCCGTTGATGGCGCTGACCGCCACGGCGACCGAACGGGTTCGGGCGGACATCGTGTTGCAGTTGAACCTGCGCGAGCCCAGGCGCTACGTCGCCAGTTTCAACCGGCCCAACCTCACGTACCGCGTCATCCCGCGCAACCAGCCGTCGCGGCAGGTGCTGGACGTGGCTAGGCGGCACAACGGCGAGAGCGGCATTGTTTACTGCGGCAGCCGCGCCGGCACCGAGCGCCTGGCCAATCGCCTGACCGATCAGGGGATCCAAGCGGTGCCGTACCACGCCGGCCTGGATGCCGTGACGCGTGCGAAAAATCAGGAGGCGTTCATTCGCGACGAGGTACAGATCGTATGCGCGACGATCGCGTTCGGGATGGGCATCGACAAACCGGATGTGCGCTTCGTGATCCATTACGATTTGCCGAAGAACATCGAGGGTTACTATCAGGAAACGGGCAGGGCAGGGCGCGACGGGCTGCCGGCGGATTGCGTGCTGCTGTTCAACGCCTCGGACGTAGCCAAGCAGATCGGGTTTATCGAGGAAAAAACAGACGAACACGAACGCACTGTTGCTCGGCAATTGCTGCAGCAGATGGTGCATTTTGCCGAGACGAGTGACTGCCGACGCCGTTCGTTGCTGGACTATTTTAGCGAAGCTTTCACGGGTAAAAACTGCGGCGCCTGCGACAACTGTCTCGAGCCGAAAGAGACATTCGACGGCACGGAGGGGGCGCAAAAGTTCCTCGCCTGCCTGTATCGGATTCGCGAGAAATCCGGTTTCGGTTTTGGGTTGAACCATGTCGTGGAAGTCCTCACCGGCGCGGACACGGAGGCCATTCGTAAGTGGGGGCACGATCAGGTTTCCACCCATGGCATAGGCCATGAATTTGGCCGCGACGAGTGGAAGGCAATCGGTCGCGAGTTAATGCGGCTTGGCTACGCGCGGCTCACACCCGGCCGCATGAGCGTCGTGGAGTTGACGCATGAAGGAAGCGATTGGCTGCGTAGTAAAGAGCCGCTGGAGTTGACGCGCCCCGTCGTGGCCAAGCCGAAGAGCAGAGAAAGGCGTCCACGCAGCGAGCGAGCCGGTGAGATCGAGTGCGACGAGATACTGTTCGCCCGGTTGCGCGAATTGCGCCATGAGTTGGCGGCCGGTCGAGGTGTCCCGGCATACATGGTTTTCGGTGATGTCGCCTTGCGCGAAATGGCAAGGGACTGCCCAGCGACGCCCGAGGCGTTCGGGCTCATCAGCGGCGTCGGCGACAAAAAGAAAGCCGAATATGGCAACCTCTTCATCAGTGAAATCGCCGCCTACCTTGAGGAAAAAGAGTAGTGGGGGCCAAACGCAGAGCACGGGAGGGCAGGTTTCATGTGCTTGCCAAGCGCTGGGTTATTTTTTTCTGTTGTTCCACGGCCACGGCTTGGCCAAGGCGGCAACAGCCCAGCTTTCCCATCGACTTGCCATTCGCGTGAGGCGCTCGGGTTGTTTTTCGGCGAGATTGTTCAGTTCCGTGCGGTCGGCCTTGATATCGTACAGTTCCCATGGGCCGGTCGCGCCCTTGGCGACGAGTTTCCATTTGCCGTCACGCATGGCCCGATTGCCCTCGTGCTCCCAGTAGATTGGTTTTTTGCGCCCGATTTTTTTTCCGTTGAACGCAGGGGCGAGGGAGGTGCCCTGCATCGGGACGATTTCTGTGCTGCCGATTTTTTTCGGGTAAGTCGCTTGGCCAAGATCAACGCAGGTGGCCATGAGGTCGATGAGGTGGCCGGGTTGGCTCTCGAGTTTGCCGTGGCGCTTGGCATTGATGCCGCTTGGCCAATGGGCGATCAGCGGCGAACTGATGCCGCCCTCGTGCACCCAATGTTTGTACTCGCGGAACGGTGTGTTGCTGGCGTTGGCCCAGGCCAGGCCGTAGCCGTGGTAGCTATCGGGACCGCCGGCCATTACCTCGGTACCTTGCCTGAGGACGCGACCGTCCCGTGTGCGCTTGGGTATCATGTCGGTTTGCAGTTCGCCCTTGGTCATCGGCTTGAGTTGCTCGGGGTCTTTGTCCTTGTATTGGATGCCCTGACGGCGACCCATGCCCTCGGCGCAGCCGCCGTTGTCGGCGAGAAACAGGATCAGTGTGTTGTCGTACTGGCCAGTTTCTTTGAGCGCGGTGACGACCTGGCCCATGCCCTGGTCGAGGCGATCGACCATTGCGGCGTAGGTTTCCATCAGGCGCAACTCCCAATCCTTGTTTTTGGCATCCGCCCACTTGGGCGCTTTGGGGTCGCGCGTCGTTAGTTTACACTGGGGATCAATCAGCCCCATCTTGAGTTGGCGCTCGTAGCGCGCGCGTCGCATGGCGTCCCAACCGGCGTCGTACTTGCCCTTGTACTTGGCGATGTCTTTTGGCAGCGCGTGCATTGGCCAGTGTGGCGCGGTGTAGGCGACGTAAATGAAAAACGGCTGGTCGCCCTTATGTTCGCGGATGTAGCGGGCGGCGTGGTCGCTGATGGCGTCGGTGTAATAATAGGTGCCCTTGGGCTGATAGCCCTCGTCGGTCAGCGGGGAGACCTGGGTGTTTTCACGAGTGAGCGAGTTGGGGTCAAAAAAACTACCGGCGCCGTGGATGGTGCCGTAAAAGCGATCGAACCCGCGTTGCCGAGGCCAGTTGTCCCTGGGGCCGCCGGGCTGGATCTTGGGGGTGACGTGCCACTTGCCGGCCATGTACGTCG
Organism: uncultured Verrucomicrobiota bacterium; assembly: GCA_913045395.1. Lineage (GTDB taxonomy): Bacteria > Verrucomicrobiota > Verrucomicrobiia > Limisphaerales > UBA1096 > UBA1096. Next base: position 2,838 of record CAJWPV010000125.1, read on the forward strand.
AGTAGCCGGCAGTCTTCATCACCTCTGCGATGGTGCGGACGTTTTTGTTCAGATCACCCTTGTAGCCCGGCAGGTTGCGCGGGTTCATCATGTGGCCAACGCCGGCCTGGTGCGCGTAGGTGCCGGACAGCAAGGTGGCGCGGGTGGGGCAGCAGCGGCCGGTGTTGTAAAACTGGGTGAACCTCACGCCGCCCTCGGCGAGTGTGTTTAGATTGGGCGTATTGATCTCGCCGCCGTAGCAACCGATATCGCTCCAGCCCATGTCATCGGCCATGGCGATGATGATGTTGGGCCGCTTGGCGGCGAACGCAGTCGAGGCCAACACCAGGCCGAGAACCCCGGCCAGCCACCGGCGGACATAAGTGGATACAGTTTGCTTCATCATATTGCTTGTTGGACGGTCCAAATTGTACCGCAAGCACTCACTGCTGTCGAGCCGCGCTAGGCCAAGTTCGGCGGCTACTCGGTGCTCCAGTCGATCTCGACGCTGAGCTGTTTGCCGAAGCGGTTGTTGTAAAACACGCAGCCATTTCCGGCACCAAACTCGTGGACCATCTTGGTGATCTTCACGTCGTAGCAGCAGTACTCGGCGATCTCCATCAGTTTGCCCTGCTTGAACCATTTCAGCGCCTGCAGTCCGTCTGCGGTTTTCTCCGCGCCAAACGTGGCGGAAGCGATCGAGTCGAGCTTGAGCCGGTGCGACAGGATTCCCTGCAGGTCCACCATCAGGTCGAGCGAGGGGAGTTGGCGCAGATCGAGCGTCGTATAGCCGTGCAGCACCTCATAGTCGAACCGAATGTGGTTGAAGCCGACGACAAGGTCGGCGCGTTGCAGTTCCTCTATCAGGTCGTTCACCTCCGACTCCGCATAGATCGAGTACCCGCCTTTGCCGGTGCTGTAAGTGACCCCGATGCTCATGCCCATCTTGTCGATATGACTCCAGCCGCCGACATCATCGGCGGAGCGCATGGTCTCGAGGTCGAAGTAAACGATGTTTCTCACGGCAGCTATCGCTTGGCCAAGCGTAACGCAACAGATGGGCGGTGAAAATGAAAACCAAGCGGGACCGCTGTCCCTCGATGCAGGCGTTGCTGAGGGCGTTTAGAGCCTACCGGCATTCCGGCGACGCGGCGTAGCGCCTGGCCAAGGCCGCTGCCGTGCCGAGAAACGCGAGGTTGAATCCACCCAGGGTGAGAATGATCGTCTGCTGCGACGGCGGCTCGGCGGTGCTCGCAAGCCAAGCCAATGTCAGCCCGTAGATGACGGCGATCCCGACCAGCCACGGCACGGCGCGGTATCGTTCCCGGGCCATGAGTGCCGCCACGAAAACATTCCCCAACGCCAGCGGCAACATGCTCCAGATGAAGTACGGGATTAGCGACGCGATCTCCGTAAGAATTTTTTTCTTTGCGGCCAAGGCGGAGAAACGGTCGGCGATGTCCGGTAGCACCCAGGCGGCGAGTGTGCATCCGATCCCGGTCAACACGCCGAGGATGGCTGTGCCGAGGAACGCCTGGCCAAGCACACCCGACTTTGCCCCGGCAGCTTCGCGCACAAGCTTGGGAAACATCACCGCAGCCAATGGCGCGGTAAATGCAACCAGTCCGCGCCCGATCATACCGGCCGCGCCGTAAGGGCCGGAGTCCACCTCAGGCAGGATGGCCCGCGCCGCGATCATGTCTGCGCTCAACATGAATAGTCCTGCGCCCATGCCCAGTGTGAGAGGTACTACTCGGGCAAGCCAAGCCTTGGCATCGAAGTTGCCTCGGCTTGCACCCGCCGGGCCAAGCCAGACTTGGCGGCCGTGCCAACCGGCGAGCAGACAAGCAGTGGTGAGGCCGATCAGCACGCCGGTCGTCGCCCCAGCCGCCTGTGCACCGAGCAGCGCAACGATGATGCCAACGGCAACAAAGCGTCCTACGCCGTTGACGATCGCCGCGCCGCCGAGCCACGCAAAATTCTGCCGCCCCTGCAGGATGCCCAGCAGCATCGGCAGCAAAAGCTGCGGCAGGCCCAGTAACAGGGTCACATAAAGCGCCACCGGGTTCGCGATCTTGAGCGACTCGAGGATCGGCCCGCGAAACGTAGCCACAACGAGCGCGATCGCGACCCAAACGTACAGGCAAATGAGGAGCATTTTTTGGGTGGACTTGGCCAAGTCGTGTCGCTGTTGTAGCTCGGTAGCGGCAGCGGTTTGTTGCGCGAATACCGTTTGCAGGCCAAGCGCGGGAATCATCATGAGGTTGAGAATCTGCAACAACGTGACGAACAGGCCGTACTCCTCTGGGCTCATCCAGGCGCCGAAAATATGCACCGCAAACATCAGTAGGCCGCTGACGAAGGTGGCGATCACCATCCAGCTTCCCTGTCGGTAAAACGCGCGTTTGGAGTCGGCTTCGCTCATGAGACAACGGCTTCGAGTTGGTCAACGGCTCGGGCGCAGATTACCGGCCAATCGAGTTCAGCGGCGACGCGCTTGGCCAAGCGCTCCGACTCGGTCCGCGGCGGCGGGTTATCGAGTACGCCGAGAACGTCCCCGGCAAACTGCTCGCCGTCGAACGCCGAAAAACGCACCGACGGCTCGTCGCCGAAAAACGCCTTCACACCGGCCAGCGGTGTGATCACGACCGGTAGGCCA
>CAJWPV010000126.1 GCA_913045395.1 uncultured Verrucomicrobiota bacterium
GTTCACAGCTCCGGCCGATATGGAACCCTTTGTCGGGCTGAACTTCGGCGGGGTTGTGGAAGTCGGCAACATCGCCTGGGGTCGTGACAATGGCAACACGGAAACCGATGGATGCGGAGGCACATGCAGGGATCGGTCAATTGACATCTATCAGCTAGACTACACGACTGTGCAGGAACCCGACGCCGACACCCCCGAGGCGGATGATCCGGCTGAGGGATGGGTTGCCATCGGCAGTGTGGAATTCAAAAACCCTAGCGATACATTTTCTCCCTGGCTGAGGCATCGGTTTGATGTGTCACTCAACGGCCAGCCAATACCGGCCACCGGCATTCGCATCCGCGTTAACTCCAACCAAACGGCCATTGATGAGGTGGAGATCAACACCGGGGCCGAGCAAGACGCGAAAAGTCAACTGAGCATAACCCTGGAGAACGGCGGACTGGTTGTTTCGTGGACGGGCGATGCAATCCTGGAGTCTAGTGGCAGTCTTGGCTCTGAAGCAAAATGGTCCGAAGTAACGGACCAATCCAATCCGTACAGCGTACCGTCAGAGGCAACCGGGACTGGCACCAGGTTTTATCGCACAAGGTCCAAGTGACCTATTAGAATAAAGGTAAATGTAATGTGCAGGCGGGGAACAATCCGGGCGTTTACACTTATTGAGTTGCTCGTGGTCATTGCGATCATAGCGATTCTTGCAGGATTGCTTTTGCCGGCTTTGGCCAGGGCAAAAAGCAAGGGGCAGCACGCGGTCTGCCTGTCCAACCTCAAGCAACTTGACCTGGCCTGGCTTCTTTACGCCGGGGATTTTGATGACAACCTGGTGTGGAACGACCTGACGTCAAACGGCAGCGGGTGGGTGCGCGGCATTATCGACTACAACCCCGGCAACCCACACAACACAAATCTTGAGGGCTTGATGGATCCGAAGTATGCCAAGCTGGCGCCTTACACCCAGTCGCCTGGCATCTACCGTTGCCCAGCAGATAAAAGCACGGTGAAAACTCGTGGAAAAATTATGCCCAGGGTCCGAAGTGTGTCGCTTAGTCAGGCGATGAATTCCCGAGACGACTGGCTAAGTTTCATCACCAAGCGACGGTACCATGTCTTCCGGAAATTATCCGACATCAACGTCATGGGGCACTCCAACGCCTATAACTTCATTAACGAACACCCCGACAGCATCAACTTTGGTGATCTAGCTGTGGCGATGAATGATGGTGTTGCACCCACGCGCATTTACATCATTGATTATCCCGCCAGCAACCACAATGGGGCAGGTACAGTTTCCTTTGCTGACGGTCACGTGGAACCTCACAAGTGGCTCGATGAACGCACAACACCACCGGTAACAAACAAGTCCATTCCATTGGTTGTTCCCTCGGCCCACAACCAGGACATGGTTTACATGTCGAGCAAGGCATCAGTTGCCAAACGGCGTTAATCATGTTAGGGAGCAGATCAGTGTTGAAACCCGAGTCATCCAGTCATATGCAACCGCTGCTGGGCCGGCGACAGTTTTTGATAAACTCAGGCATGGGGCTGGGGGGGATTGCACTTGGCCAACTGCTCGGTGCAAAGGCGGCCAAGACCCCGTTTCGGCCGGACATCGTGCCGGCCAGACCGTACGCAGCCCGGCACGCACACAACCAACCCAAGGCCCAGCAGGTGCTGGTGATTTTCTGCTCCGGGGCGTGCAGCCAGATTGACACCTTCGACTACAAGCCGGAACTCATCCGGCGCCACGGCCAGCCCCTGCCGGGTGCCGAGAGCCTCGTCACCTTCCAGGGCAAACAAGGAAGCCTAAACCAGAGTCCGTGGAAATTCCGGCAGTACGGGCAAAGCGGCAAATATATCTCCGATCTCGTTCCGCAGATCGGGCAAATGGCAGACGAGTTGTGCTTCATCCACTCGCTCACCGGCAAGACGAACACGCACGGCCCGGGCGAAAACCACATGTGCACCGGGTACACGCTGGAGGGGTTCCCAAGCATAGGAGCGTGGACAAGTTATGCGCTTGGCAGCGAGAACGATAATCTGCCGGCCTATGTCGCCATCCCCGATCCGCGCGGCACGCCCCAGTCAAGCGTCAATTGCTGGGGAGCCGGTTTTCTGCCTGCGGCGTTCCAGGGAACAGCCTTCAACGCCGCCAAGCCGATCAACAACCTTGCGCGCCCGAAAAATATTTCCCCAAGCACCGATGAGGCGACGCGCGGCTTTCTCCAGCGGATGAATCAGCGCCACCTTCAGCGTTACCCGGGTGAGTCGGAGCTGGCGGCCCGCATCGCCAGCCACGAACTGGCGGCGCGCATGCAGTTGAGCGTACCAGAGGTGAGCGACATTTCCTCCGAGCCATCGCACGTGCTGCGGGCTTACGGCGCGGACGACTCTCGAAACCAACTCAAGGCCACATTTGCCCGGAACTGCATTCTGGCGCGACGACTGGTCGAGCAGGGCGTACGGTTTGTGCAACTCTTCAACGGCGCCTACCAGACCGGCGGCGAGGGGGTGAGTAACTGGGACGGCCACAAGGTACTGAAGGAGCAGTACTCCAAACACGGCCCGGTCCTCGACCAGCCGGTGGCCGCCCTGCTGGCCGATATGAAACAGCGAGGCCTGCTGGAACAGACGATCGTGGTCTGGTGCACGGAGTTCGGCCGAATGCCGACCTTCCAGGCAGGAGCGAGTGGACGCGACCACAACCCGGACGGCTTCACCGCCTGGATGGCGGGAGCCGGTGTGAGACGCGGCCATACCCACGGAGCCACGGATGATTTCAGCTACAAGGCGGTAGAGGATGTCGCGTCGGTGCATGATTTTCATGCGACGATACTGCATCTGCTGGGCCTGGAGCACGAGCGACTCACCTTTTACCACAACGGACTGGAGCGCCGACTGACCGATGTGGAGGGCAACATCATGCAGGAAGTGTTGGCATAGTTTTTTTACGATGAGAATTTGGTTTGTATTGACCCTTGTCTCCCTGCACGCAGCATGGCCCGGAACCAGTTCCGCTGCTGAAAGCGACGCCGCCGGTTCCGATCACTGGTCGTTGCAGCCCGTACAGAGGCCGACCCCTCCCCCGCTTGGCCAGGCGCAGCATCCAGCCAACGCAATTGATTCATTTGTATTCGCCAAGCTCGCAAAGGCGAACCTCTCTCCATCCCGCTTGGCCAAGCGACAGGTGCTCATCCGCCGGCTCTACCTCGTCATGCTGGGAATGCACCCTGCACCTAGGGAGGTTGAGGCGTTTGAGAATGATCCGGCGCCGGACGCCTGGGAACGACTGGTCGATCGGGTGCTGGAAGATCCACGGCTCGGTGAGCGCTGGGCGCAACATTGGCTGGACGTCATTCGCTACGCCGAAACGCACGGTTTCGAGACCAACCGGGAACGCCCGAATGCCTGGCCATACCGTGACTGGGTGGTGAACGCCCTCAACCACGACCTACCGTACGACCAGTTCGTGCGCGAGCAACTGGCCGGGGACGCCCTTGGCAGCGGCGTTGGCACCGGTTTCCTCGTCGCAGGGCCATACGATCTCGTCAAAAGCCAGAACATCAGCCTCACGTTGATGCAGCGACAGAACGAACTGGACGGAATGATCGACACCACCGGCACCACGTTTCTCGGGCTGACAGTGGGATGCGCCCGATGCCACGATCACAAGTTTGACCCGGTAACACAGCGCGACTACTACTCACTGCAGGCCATCTTCGCCGGTGTGAACCACGAGGAGCGAATCATTGACAAAAAAAGCAACCCCGCACTGGTGAGGCAACAAACCCTGCTCGCGGACCGGATTGACTCGGCAAAAAAGGAACTGGCCCGGCTAGAGTCGGGGATTCCGCGTTCCAAGCGGCCGGTGAACGCTCTTGGCAACGAGGAAGTTTTCGAGCCGGTACAAGCCCGGTTTGTCCGCTTAAACATCGCACGGGCTAACCAGTCCGAACCCTGCATCGATGAACTGGAAATTTTTGCGGTGCCCGAAAATGAAAAAGACACGCCGCGAAATGTCGCTCTGGCGGCCAAGGGTGCCAGGGCAACCGCCTCCGGCGTGTACCTTGATGGCGGCAACCCTATTCATCAACTCGAATTCGTCAACGACGGCGTTTACGGAAACTCACGAAGCTGGATTGCAAAAAACAACACCAACGCCTGGCTACAGATCGAGTTGGCCAAGCCGGTCATCATCAACCGTATCACCTGGGCACGCGACCGGGAGGGCCGCTACAAGGACCGCTTGGCAGTAAAATACGAATTTAAGGTCGCCATGGAGCCTGGCCAATGGCGGACCATCGCCAGTTCAACCGACCGACCACCAACTCGCAACGAGACAAAAAACAAACTCGAGTTTCTACTGGCCAACCTTAAGGGCCAGGAGTCGACACGGGCCGCGCAATTGGCCAAGCGCCTTGAGGAAGACCAGCAGCGACAGGGCGAACTCCAGGCCATGACCCAGCGCAAGGTCTACGCCGGCACCTTTAGCCAGCCTGGAGTGACCCATGTGCTGTACCGTGGCGACCCGTTGGCCAAGCGGGACGAAGTCGGGCCGGACGGCATCAAAGCCCTTGGGGGCGTACTTGGTATTGTCGCCAGCGCGCCCGAACAGCAGCGCCGCCTGAAGCTGGCGCAGTGGATCACAACCCCGGGCAACCCGCTCACCTCTCGCGTGATCGTCAACCGGCTCTGGAAGCACCATTTTGGCAGCGGGCTCGCCGCGACACCCAATGACCTGGGCGTTAACGGCGTTCGCCCTACCCACCCAGAACTGCTCGACTGGCTGGCTGCTGAATTGGTTTCGTCCGATTGGTCGCTCAAACAGATTCACCGGCTGATCCTGACCTCCAGCGCCTGGCAGCAGTCAAGCCAGCCGCGCAAAGAGGCCCTTGACGTTGACAGCGGCAGCCGGTTGCTGTGGCGTTTCCCGCCACGCCGGCTCGAGGCCGAAGCCATTCGCGACAACATCCTACTGGCCGCCGGTACGCTAGATTCGCGGATGGAAGGCCCGGGCTTCAGCGGCTTCAAGGTCGAGGCGGAAAATGTCCGCCACTATCACCCTAAGGAAGCCTATGGCACGACCGACTGGCGACGGATGCTTTACATGATGAAGGTACGACAAGAACGGGAGCCCACATTCGGTGTGTTTGACTGCCCTGACTTCAACCAGACCGTGCCCAACCGAAGCCGCTCCACCACCCCGTTGCAGGCGCTGAGCCTGCTCAACAGCCCCTTCGTGCTGCAACAGGCCGGCCTTTTGGCCAAGCGACTCCGGCACGAAATGGGCGCCGACATCCGCGCACAATTGGTACGCGCCTGCGAACTCGCACTCGGCCGCGAACCCAACCGGGAGGAACTCTCCGACGCAAATCAACTGGTTGCCAAACACTCACTGGAAGCCTTTTGCCGAGCCCTGTTCAACGCCAACGAGTTCCTGT
>CAJWPV010000127.1 GCA_913045395.1 uncultured Verrucomicrobiota bacterium
CGACCTCCTCCGCAAACACGGCGGTAAGACGGGTGAAGAATTGAAAGCTGAAGGGAAGTAATCGGCGTCCTTGAGACACCAAGGCGTGCGAGGTCAGCGCAGCGATCAAGGAATTACGCGGCTCAAAAGATTCCAGCGGATTAAAAAGCAGTTCCGTGTCGTAAGTGGGGTTCACCCGCGCGGGTGGTATTGCTGGTGGATGGCCTTGAGGCGTTTGCCGGCGACGTGCGTGTACACTTCCGTTGTCGCGATGCTGGAATGCCCGAGCAGTTCCTGTATGACCCGCAGGTCAGCGCCGTGTTCCAAAAGGTGTGTGGCAAAACTATGCCGCAACATGTGCGGCGTGATGTTACGATCGATGCCGGCCAAGGAGCACCGTTTCTTGATGCGCGCCCACAGTGTCACTGCCGCAAACGCTGTGCCGCGGCTCGTGAGGAACACATTACTCGGACTCTTGCCGGCCTTGGCCAGTTTGGCACGTCCGTGTTCCACGTAACGCTCAATTGCCTCGACGGCGCGGCGGCCGACCGGCACGACGCGCTCCTTGTTTCCCTTACCGATGACCTGGATAAAACTGGCGTCGAGCCGCAGTTGCTCAAGTCGCAACCCACGCAACTCGGCCAAGCGCAGGCCGGAGGCGTAGCAAAGCTCCAGCATCGCATGGTCGCAAAGCGTTGCGGGAGTGATCGGCTCGGGCGGCCGCAGTAGTTTCTCGATTTCCACGGCGGTCAACGCCTTGGGCAGGCGCTTCCAGCGGCGGGGAAGGGTCAGGTTCTCGGCGACGTTGGACGGCAGAAACTGTTCCTGCACGCAGAACCGATAGAACGCCTTGAGCGCCGCGATTTCGAGGTAGAGACTCTCGGTGCTGAGTTTGGCTGACTCGCTGCGGGGGCGTCCTCGTTTTTTTTTGGCGTGGTCGCCGGTAGGCGTTTCGCTGTTGCGCTGGTGGTCAAGGTAGCCAAGCAGGTGTGACAACTCGACCGCGTTCCAGCGGGCGAGTTGTCGCGTGCCGGCCCAGTCGGCAAAACGGTTCAAGATGTTGCTGTACGCCTTTTGGGTGTGCTCAGACTGGCCCCGCTCGTGGCGGAGGTACTGCCCAAACTCCTCGATCAATGCCTGCATCTCCCGGCTGCCGATGCTACGGGTGATTTGGCCTTGCGGTCAACGCGCACGGCCGTATCGTTCGGGCCGAGTTGAAAAAGTGTTTCGCCATACCGCTTGTCGCCCTGTTGGTTGCTACCGTGACATCCCATGCCTGCCGCTACACGGTGCGTGATGTGGGCTTTGCGGACTTGGGCAATGAACGGTACACCTTCTTTTGTTTTGTCGATGGCCAAGTGTCCACGGAACGAGCGAAGCAGCTTGGCCAAGCGGCGGGTGCGTTGCTTGGAGATTCCAACGTCCGGTTTGAGTTGGTCAACCTGGCCAAGGGTGACCACCCGCAGGCCAAACGTCTGGCCAAGCGGGAGCCGGGCGTGCCCGCCGGACTGCTGCTGTCGCCGGACGGTGAGTTGGCTTGGCCGGTCATTTTTCCCGCCGCAAAACCTGACAATCCCGAGTGGTCTTTTTTGGCGTCCGCCGTCTCGTCGCCGACCCGGAATAAACTCCTAAGGAAACTGATTCCCGCCTACGCCGTGGTTCTTTTTGTCGAGGGGACAGACGCCGCACAAACCAGGCGAGCCCGTGCTGCTGTGAGCGATGCCATCGGGGCGATCACGCCGCTGATGCCTCAAATGCCCAAGCCGGTGGATCATCCGCCGGAGATGGTTGTCGTGCCGGCCGAGCGCATCGCCGAGGAGTCGGTGCTGATGTGGAGTCTTGGCCTCGATACCGAGCCGGTGCCCGAGCCGCAGGCCGTGGTGTTGATGGGGCGCGGCCGCCGGGTGGGCCAACCGTTGCGAGGCGGCTTGGTCACGCGCACGGCGTTGCAGGAATCGCTTGCGGTGGTCGGTCAGGACTGCGAGTGCGGCCTCGACCGTGTGTGGATGCAGGGCGAGCGCTTCCCTCTGTCATGGGGCCGAACCGAAAAAACTGCCGCATTCAAAGAGCTTGGCTTCGACCCGGAGAACCCACAGGTGAAAGCCGAGATCAGCCGCATCATTTCGCGCGGCCCGAACTCGCGCCCTGGCGGGGCAACGCAGACAGCCTCAAGCAATTTTGACCAACTGGCACTGGGTTACAGTGAAGAAATCATTGAGATCGAAACCGGGCCGCCGGTGGCGACCGAGCCGCCAGCAGTGAAGGAAGTCATTATGGAACCGGAAGCAGAAGCCAAGCCGGAGCCGGTGGAGTTGGAGTCGGCTGTGCTTGGCCAGACGCGAACGATTTGGTGGACCCTTGCCGTGATCGCGGCGGTGACGCTGGCCGGAGGGGGGCTGTTGCTGCTGCGGAAGGTCGGGAACTAATGTCGCTTTGGTCGCACATTTTTGGGGAAATTGGTTTCCGGAAACTCAACGCCCTGTTTTCACTGCTGGGCCTGACACTGGCAGTGACCATTGTGGTAGCGTCGAGACTCCTCGCTGAGGCGGACGAGCGTGAAACGCGCCGCGTGACCCGCGACATGGGTTTCAATCTGCGCCTCATTTCGGCCGAAACCGACCTTGGTCAGTTTTATCGTGACGGCTTTTCTAGGAACGCGATGAATGCAGCGATGCTCGATCGCCTGGCGACGCATCTGACCAACAATGTTTCATTCAACCATCTCGTCGGCTCTCTGCGCCGCGAATACACCATCAACGGACAGGATATTCTGCTAGTTGGCCTATCGGAAACCTATGTCGCGCCGGGGCAGGGTAAAAAGCCGATGGGGGTTGTCATCAAAAAAGGCACGGTCCACATCGGCTCAGAGGTCGCCCGCAAGCAGAAAAAAAAGAGGGACGACACGATGCATGTGGGCGAGCGGCAATTCACGGTCGCAAATGATCCCATCGAGACCGGCACGCCGGATGACATCACGATTTTTGCGCGGCTCGAGGATGTGCAATCGGTGCTCCGATTGGAGGGAAAGATCAATGAAATCGAGGCGATCGACTGTCTCTGCCTTACGGCTGACCAGGATCCGCTCGCCATATTGAGGAAGGAGATCGGTGATATTCTGCCGGAAGTGCAGGTGGTGCAAATGCGAACGCTGGCCGATGCCCGCGCGAAGCAGCGGCAGACCCGCGAGAAAGTGAACCAATTCGTGCTGCCATCAGTGTTGGTGGCTAGCGCAGTTTGGATGGCGTTGCTCGCGGTGCTCAACGTGCGCGATCGGCGACAGGAGATCGGTATCCTGCGTGCGTTGGGCAAGGGCGGTGGACGTATCGCCGGGTTGTTTCTCGGCAAGGCCGCGCTGCTTGGCTTGATGGCGTCGGTGTTCGGCGCGGCGTTCGGCACGTGGGCGGTGCTGGAGTTTGGGCCCTCGTTGTTTCCGGTGACGAAGAAGGCAATCCAGGCAAACCCGACTCTTGCATGGCAGATGGTCGTAGCGACACCGGTGTTCGCGGCATTCGCGAGTTTCATCCCGGCCATGCTGGCGGTGTCGCATGATCCGGCGGAAACCTTGAGGGAGGATTGACGATGATACGCTGCGACGAGGTCACGAAAATATTTCGAAAAAACGGCTCCGAGATCACTAGTCTCGACCGGTTCACGGCCGATATCGGTGCGGGGGAGTTCGTCGCGGTGCGCGGGCCAAGCGGCTCCGGCAAAACCACGCTGCTACTCACACTCGGAGGCATGCAGCGGCCAAGCGCAGGCTTGGTGCAGTTCAGCGGGCGCGACCTATACAGGCTCTCGCCGGCGGATAGGGCGGGGCTGCGATCGGCGGAGATCGGTTTTGTGTTCCAAATGTTCCACCTTGTGCCGTATCTCGACTTGATGGGCAATGTGCTGCTGGCTTCCCCCGGCAAGCTTGGCCCCGCAGTGAGGCAACGGGCAGGGGAGTTGCTTGATAAACTAGGTTTGGCCGAGCGGGTTAGTCATCGACCTGGCGAACTAAGTGCCGGGGAACGTCAACGCCTGGCAGTGGCCCGTGCGTTGCTGAATCGGCCAAAACTGATTCTCGCCGACGAGCCGACCGGTAACCTCGATCCGGAAAATGCCGCCGAGGTGATTCGGCATTTGGCGGAGTTTCACCAGGCCGGAGGCACGGTGGTGTTGGTCACCCACGGCACGGCGGCGGACACCTACGCCGACCGGTTCCTGCGCCTCAAACAGGGTCGTCTGGTCGCGGATTGATGGGTTGTTCGCAGCCCGTGCAATTGGTAGCTTCGCCGCATGGAAGCGATCATGTCTATTTTGGTTGGTGTTGCCCTGAGCGCGACGTGCGGATTCCGGGTGTTTGTGCCGCTGCTGGCAGTCAACATCGGCACTCGCGCTAAGGACGCGGATGGCCAACCGCTGATCGAGTTGGCCGCAGGTTTCGACTGGTTAAGCAGCGACATCGCCATGATGGTTTTTCTCGTGGCAGCGATTTTTGAAATCGGCGGCTACTATATTCCCTGGATTGATAATCTACTCGATTCCGTCGCTAGCCCGGCGGCGATCGTGGCCGGAACCCTCATCACCGCCTCCTTTATCACCGGCATGGATCCGTGGCTGCAATGGCTGCTTGGCCTGATCGCCGGTGGTGGTGTGGCCGCCGCGGTACAGGCAACGACGGTGGTGACGCGCGCCTCCTCGAGCGTCACCACCGGCGGTCTGGGAAATCCCATCGTGTCGTCGGTCGAGACCAGCGGCGCATTCCTTGGTTCGGCATTGTCAATTCTTGCGGCGCCGTTTGCGGTCGGTATTTTTATGCTGCTGCTGGGGAGTGGCGTGTGGATCTGGTTTCGGCGCAGAAATCGCAAACTAAACGAGGCGGCCTGACCGATGGATTTGCACTGCATCAGAATTGCGTTCGCAGCGGCTTGTTTGATTGCTGCCACTGGGGTGGAGGCATCCGATCACTGGGCATACCAGCCGGTTACCCGCCCAAGTGTGCCGTCGGTGGAAAACTTCTCCTGGCCAAGCGGCGCGATGGATCACTTCATTCTGGCCAAGCTTCGTGAAAACGGGATGCGGCCTGCCCGGCGCGCTAACCGCCGGATTTTGATTCGCCGGGTGACCCTCGATCTGACCGGTCTGCCGCCTACGTCGGGGGAGGTCGACCGCTTCGTGGCGGACGATTCACCGGGGTCATACCGACGTGCAGTTGAACGGTTGATGGCTTCACCGCGTTTTGGTGAGCGCTGGGGCCGACACTGGCTCGACCTGGCGCGTTATGCCGACACCAAGGGCTATCTTGCAGGTAACCAGGCGCGGCTCTTCACCCACTCGTACACCTACCGCGACTATGTGATCGACGCCTTTAACGCCGACCTGCCATACGACCGTTTTATTATCCAGCAGGTCGCCGCCGACAAACTGGACTTGGGCACAGACAAACGGCCTCTGGCCGCGATGGGTTTTCTC
>CAJWPV010000128.1 GCA_913045395.1 uncultured Verrucomicrobiota bacterium
GACCCAGCAACTCGTCAGCCGCTCGCTCGCCTCCGGCCTGTACGAGAAAAACCTGGCCAGGGTCCAGCGGCGTTACCGAGCCAAGGCCAAGGCGATGACAGACGCCATCGGTGAGCATCTCTCCGAGTCAGTGCAGTGGGAGCAACCGGAGGGTGGCCTGAACGTCTGGGCCGTACTGCCCCGAAAAGTGAACACCGGGATGAAGTCGCACTTCTTCAGGCGAGTGATGGATCTTAACGTGCTCTACGTGCCGGGCGGCTTGTGTTACGTCGATGACCCGACGAGGGCCAAGCCAAGCCACGAGATGCGCCTGAGCTTCGGGGCGGCAACCGAGGACGACATCCGCGAGGGCATCCGCCGGCTTGGCCAAGCGATATGATTGGCTGGGGCTATCGTGTGTGTTAAACTGCTGATCGACGATGTTGGATGATCGACCCTACATGAGACCGGAGGAACCGCGGTTCCGTGCGTCATCGATGCAGCAGACGTGGTCCGGATGGGCCATTCTGCTGACGATCAATGTTGTGGTGTACATCCTGCAACTGCTGATCGATCCAAAATACGAAGGCATTTTTGCCTGGGGCATTTTAGACACGTCAGTATTGAGTTGGCTGACCCCGGTTCATTTGATCACGTACCAATTTTTGCACGGCAGCACCTCGCATTTGTTCTTGAACATGCTCACGCTGTTCTTCCTTGGCCGATGGCTTGAGCGGGAGATTGGGCGTCGGGAGATGATCGCCCTTTATCTCACCAGCGGCATCGTGGGGGCGTTCGTGCAGTTTGGTTTAGGGCTGTTGGCACCGGATTTATTCGCCGGCCCGATCATTGGGGCCAGCGGGGCGGTGATGGGTGTCATGGGTGCGTTGGCCCGGCTCCATCCGCGGCAGGAGGTCTACTTTCTTGCGTTTTTTGTTCTGCCGATTCGGATGAAATGGAATTGGCTTTTTTGGGGGAGTGTGGTGTTCTCATCGTTGTGGATTTTGTCCGCGATTCAACATGAAGCCAGGGATCAAGTGGCGCATGCGGCGCATCTGGGCGGATTGTTGTACGGCGCATTTTACGTCGCGATCTTGGTGCGGAATGGTGGGTTAATGCGGTTTTTCCCCGGTATACCCAGGGTTCGGTTCGTCTCGAATGATCCAGCCAAAGGCTCACGCGCCACGCGCCGCCGGAACTGGCGCAAGCCAAAGGTGGTCGATGCCGCCGAGGTGGCCGAGGGGAATTTCATGAGCCGCGAGGTGGATCCGATTCTCGACAAGATTTCCAAACAGGGCATCCACAGCCTGACCGAGCGCGAGCGCAAGATTCTCGACAAGGCGAGATCCAAGATGTGAATCAATTGATGACTTTTTATCTCAAAATCATGAGGTGGCTTGGCTTGGCGTTGACCATTGCGCTTGGCCAAGCGGGGTATGCTGACAATTGGGTGAGTCTGTTTGACGGCAAAACCCTTAAGGGATGGGAGAAACGAGGGGGGACTGCTAAGTTTGTTGTTGAGGATGGTGTCATTCTCGGGACCGGTCCGAAGCGTTCGCCAAACACGTTTCTTTGCACCAAGAAAACTTACAGTGATTTTGTGCTGGAGTTGGAATTCAAGGTCGATAAGGAACTGAACTCCGGCGTGCAGATTCGTGGTGCGGTTTATGGAGGGGACACAGAAGTAACAAAGAAGGGGGGTAAAAAGAAAAAGAGGCACCAAGCTGGACGTGTGCGTGGCTATCAGGTTGAGATTGATCCCGATACGACCCGCAATCGGATGTGGACCGGAGGCATATACGACGAGGCGCGGCGCGGTTGGCTGGCCGATCTTTCAAAAAACAAACCAGCGCGGGATGCCTTCAAGGCGGACGAGTGGAACCACTTTCGAATTCAGGCCAACGGCGATGAAATCAAGACGTGGATCAACGGCGTGCACGCGGTGATGTTGCGTGATTCCATGGACGCTTCTGGTTTCATTGGATTGCAGGTCCATGGCCAAGGTAAAGACAAAGGACGTGCCGGTAAACAGGCGCGCTGGCGTAACATTCGCATCAAGGAACTTTAATCGACGTTGGACAAGATGCTGCAGTAGTTGCGGATCTTGTCGGCGTCGGTGACTTTCAGCGAGAATTCTGGAGGGTACAGCGCCTTGCCCATGAAGCAATGTTCGTTGCGGTACTCCATTTTGCTTTGCACCGGTGCACTGCCGGTCAGGTGATATTCCCTGGCACCGGTTTCGCGCATGATGCGCGGCAAGTTTTTTTCGGTGATACCGGCGCCGGGCATGATGATGATGTCGTCGCCGGCGCGGCGCACCAACTCGGCGATCAACTCCACCCCCTCGAGCACCGACGGCTCCTGCCCGGAGGTCAGCAGCCGCTCAACGCCCAGGGCGATGATGTCGTCGAGGCTGCGGAATGGATCGGCGGTGACGTCAAACGCGCGATGGTAGGTCACCTCGAGTGGCCGGGCCAGCTCGATCAATTGTCTGGAGCGGTCGGTGTCGATGGTGCCGTCGGCGTTGAGCAGGCCGATGACGACACCGTTGATGCCCATTTCCTTGAGCGAGACGATGTCGTGCTGCATCACGGCGAACTCGTCGTCGGAGTAGAGGAAGTCGCCGCCGCGCGGCCGGATGATGGCATTGACCTTGATGCCCACCCGCTCCAACGTCCGGTACACTGTCCCCACGCTGGGAGTGGTGCCGCCCTCGAACAGGTTTTGGCATAGCTCGACGCGTGCGGCGCCGCCTTGTTCCGCTGCAATGGCCGAGGCCACGGAGTCGATGCAAATTTCAAGAATAGGTGTGTCGCTCATCGTTCGTTCCGCCTGGCCAAGCGTAGCAGAGCGCCTAGCCAAGGCGAGGGCGGAACTGTTTTTCATGGTACGCGCCCGGGCAGGCGTTATTCTGCGGGGGTGCAGAAGTGGGTGACAGCAGTCATGGCGCTTGGCCTGGCGGGGTGCACCCTGCCGGGCAAACGGGGAGGCAACCCACAGCCCCTGGCCAAGCCGGGCGGCGGGACAATTGTCACCCCGGTATCGTTCCGCGTGGAGGGCAAGGTGGTGCGCACAAATCCACGGCTCAACTTTGTGGTGCTCGACTTTGGCCTGCAGGGGTTGCCGCCGATCGGGCAGCAATTTTCCATTTACCGGCTTGGGAAAAAGGTGGGCAAGGTGCGCGTGTCCGGCCCGGCGTGGGACACCTACACCGTCGCCGATATTGTTGAGGGGCAGATTTGGATGGGCGATGAGGCCAAGCCAAAGTAAGCCTCGTCAGTCCGACGGGTTGGCTTCGGTCTTGACCTCCGGTTTGGTGATATTGCGTCCGCCGTGCTCGTGGCTGTACGGCGTGTGGAGGTTGAAGTAAATGCCGCAGAGGGGTGGGTCACTCTCCGCCTGGCTGAGCATGATGGTGATCTCCTTGTCGAGTGCGATACCGTGGCGCATACCCTCGACGCGGTTTTCATAGGCTTTGATCGCCTTAAGCATGAGTCGCTCGATCGCCTCGAGGCAGTCGTCAGGCGTCTTGAAGATGCAGACAACGTGGCGGTCGTACGATTGCATCGCCGCTTCGATCTCTTGTTGGAATGTTTCGATGACCAACTCCATTCGTGCCGGGGAAAGTTAGCCTTGGTCGGGTCGATGTAAAAACAAAAGCACGGTCAGTCTGCGGAATCAGATTCGCCGGAGGCCTCCCGTTCGCGGAGTCGGCGGAACAGTTTGCGGACGTCCAGCGCACCGCCGACGATGACCAGCACCGAAAGTAGTCCAAAGAGCCCAGATGTGCCAATCAGGGTCACTTTCCAAACCCACTCCCATCCGTCTCTCTCAACAGCCTTTAAAAATGCCTGCCATCCATTTTCCATAATGGCAAATATTATCGTAAACCCGAGGGTGGCGATCCCAGCTATCAAGAGCAGCGTGATGATAACGGCCGGGAGCCAGGATCCTTTTTCCTTGGAAGGGCGGGGTGGCAGCACAGGTGGGAGTTTAGGTGGATCCACCGGTGACTCCACGGGTGGTTCTGTGGATTGGGTATTTGGAGGCAGACTTGATGGTTGGTTCAGTTCATCACTCATTGGTGGCCTCCTTTTGTTTGCGATCCGGGAAAATCAGCGAACCGAGGATGAAAACAAACAGCGTGAAGCCGATGGTCATCAACCCGACCCGGGCACCTGAAAGAGGCTTATAGAACGACACTGTGTCACCGACCTGTGGCTCAAAGTCTTCTGGCCAGGCCCTAACCTTGACAGCATCCGGGTCGCTGGTTCGTATTTCAACAGCCTGCGCTTGGCCAGACTCATTTCGCACCACGGCAATCCAGCTTTTGAGCCCGTTAAATCTCCACGGCCTGGCCTGCTCGAACGGTGTCATCACGAAATCAACGACCATGTCCCGGACAAAGGATTCCTCCACCTCATCCGGTTCCTTGAACGCCTCAAACTCGATAGTGGTGTCGTCGATGGCAGTGATGTTGCGTTCAGCAATGCTGCCCGGGATGAATGTATGGACGGCTTTTTGCACGGGGCCAAGGCCAAGCACTGCCGTGATTCCAACGAGCAGCGCCAGCACCGCTCCGGTTGAACTGGCTCGGTGCCAGTACAGTCCGCCGAAGAGCAGTGAAAATGCTCCGGTAAAATAAATCGCGCCGGTTACCGCCATGTAATCCCAAATATCCTCCTCGCCAGTGTAGAACAGCCCCCAGTAAAGGATGTAAAGGCCGATGAGCACGATGAGCACGCGGGTGATTTTGATCCGGGTCGGGTTGTCGAGCCGCTCCTTGAACAGCGGCGCGATGACATCCTGCGTGATCACAGTGCTCCAGCAGAGCAGATAGCCGTCGTGCGTGGACATGAAGGCGGCGATCATCGCGGCGGTGATCAGTCCGATCAGCCCCGCTGGAAGGATACGCCCGAGGAAAATCGGCATGGCGTACAGGTTGTCAACTGCCTTGGCGTCAGCTTCTTCCGGGAAAAATACCGCCTGCAAATCCGGTGCCTTGGTCATCACGAACACAAACGCGCAGACGCCAAGCAGGTTCGGGATGATCATCCGGATGGCGAACGAGATGGACGACCAGGTGTACTGTCGCTTGAGCGCGGTGGTGCTCTCCATGGCCAGGGCACGGGCGACGGCCGTGGGCCAAAGCGCACAGTTCACGATGCCGAGGAAAAACATCCATGCGACATACTCAAAACCGAAGCTGCTGTCGGCTGCGACCGGGTTGAACCCCGCCTCACCCTTGTGGGTGCGGACCGTCTCGAACAGATTGTCCCAGCCAACCCAAAAACCTGGGGTTGGCCCGACGCTTTCAATCGCGAGCCAACCGGCCACGAGGATGCCGACCGACAGGATGACAAATTGGATGTAGTCGGTGATGACCACCGAGATCATCCCGCCGATGACCGTGTAAACGAGCACCAGCGCGAGCAGC
>CAJWPV010000129.1 GCA_913045395.1 uncultured Verrucomicrobiota bacterium
TGAGCTCGTTCGGCAAATTCGAGGTCAACGGCCCCGGCGCGCTTGGCCTGCTGCAACGCGTCGCCTGCAACAATGTCGATCGCCCCGTCGGCTCGCTCGTTTACACGCAGTTCCTCAACGCACACGGCGGCATCGAGAGCGACCTCACCGTGTGTCGACTGGGCGCCGACCGGTTCCGCATCATCACCGGCACGTCGTTTCTGTCCAACGACCTCGAGTGGGTGCGCTCGCATGCGCCGGCCGACGGCTCGGTCGGGGTGCGCGACGTGACCGACGACTACGCCTGCATCGGCCTGTGGGGGCCAAATGCCCGCGACGTGCTCGGCCAAGTGACTGATGAAGACCTCGGCAACGACGCCTTCCCCTATCTCACCGCGCGGCAGCTCACCGTCGCCGGCAAACCGACCTGGGCGCAGCGCGTCAGCTACATCGGCGAACTAGGCTGGGAACTGTACCTCGCCAACAACGATGCAGGTGCGGTGTCGGACACATTGCTCGAGTTTGGCCAACCGCACGGCATCCGCCCCGCCGGCTACAAGGCGCTCGACTCGTTGCGCCTCGAGAAAGGCTACGTCTACTGGAGCATCGACGTGACGCCGGAGGACAACCTGCTCGAGGCCGGGCTGGGCTTCTGCGCGGACATGGCCAAGGGCGACTTCATCGGCCGCGACGCCTTGGCCAAGCGCAAGGAGGAGGGGTTGCAAACGCGACTGCGAACCGTTGTGCTTGAGGGCAACGCATTGCCGGCCTACGGCGCGGAGTCGGTCTGGCACGATGGCAGAACCGTCTCGCGACTCCGTAGCGCCGGGCATGCCCACACGATCGACAAGTCCATTGCCTACGCCTACCTACCGCTGCCGCTGGCCAAGCCGGGAACCGGGGTGGAGATCGAGTTGTTCGGCGAACGCGTCCCTGCCACTGTCGCCCTCCCGATCCACGACCCCAAGGGCGAGCGCCTCAAGGCCTAAGCCTGGCCAAAGCGTGAATCAGTTCCGCTGCGACTTCTGCTGCTGCAGCAGTTTCCTTTTGTAACGGCTCTGCACCACCTCGGTCAACAGCAGCACGGTGATCACGAAGTAGAACGTCGTCTTGCTCATGGCGTGGATCTCACTGCCGAAGAGCTTCATCTCGGCAAGGTGTCCTCCTTCTGTCAGCAACATGATGCCCACGACAAAAAGGATGAACAAACCGAGCACCTCATACATGCGATTCTTCTGAAGGAAGGTCGAGACCCCATCCGCCAGCCAGATCATCAGTCCTCCACCGGCCAGGATGGCCAGCACCATTATCCAGAAACCCGTGGTGCTGATCCGCTCGTCCGCCTCGGCGCCGGAGTCGCTCACCAGCGCGATCGCGCTCAGGATGGAGTCGAACGAGAACACTGCATTCATGAAAACGATCTTGGCCACCACCGACTTGGCGGAAGAGGCGTCCCGCTTGACCTCTGTTTGAAAATCCTCCACCACGGTCATGTGGAAAATCTCCTTCATTGCCGTGTACAGGATGAACACCCCGCCTACCAGCACGATAATGCTGTGCAGGTTGAACGACCCCTCAATGACGCCTTTCCACGAAATCGGAAACCATTCCGCCTGAAACGTGCTGATCATCTTGATCAGCAAAAACAGCAGCACGACCCGCAGGCCGACCGCAATGCCGATGCCCCATTTTCGGACGGACGACTGCTGTGCCTCCGGGGCGCGTTTCGACTCCAGCGAAATGTACAACAGGTTGTCAAATCCAAGCACCGCCTGCAGCAGCACCAGCATTCCCAGCGTCACAACGATCTCAAGAAGGTCCATAGCCCTAAGGGATTGTTACAAAACCAGCCCGCAATCATCCAGAAAATTCGGTGGAGAACATGGTACCGGTGGCCGGACTTGAACCAGCACTCCTTCGCAGGAAAGGGATTTTAAATCCCTCGTGTCTACCAATTCCACCACACCGGCATCGTTGAAGAAATTTGGTTGGCGGTCGTTTGCCGACGCGCGGCACGATTCATTTTACCGAACATCAAGAATGTTCGCAAGCCACGCTTGGCCAAGAGGGTTTGGGGCGGCACTATCTGTGGCTGCAACACTTTGTTGAACAATGCTTCCGGGAATTAAACAGTTTGATTTGAGTGGGAAAGTCGCCGTGATTACCGGCGGCTCGAAAGGATTAGGCGAGACGATGGCTGCCGGCTTGGCAAGTGCGGGTGCAAACCTCATGCTGGTCAGTCGCAATGATGCTGAAGCCAAGGCCAAGGCAGTAAACCTCGCCAAGGAATACGACTGCAAGGCGATCGGTTTTGCAGCGGATGTCTCCAAGCAAGCCGACATGGAGGCGATGGTAGCAGAGGCAATTGATGCGCTTGGGCAAGTGGACATTCTCATCAACAACGCCGGCATCAACACGCGCGGCCCAATTGATGAATTGTCTTACGAACAGTTCTCGGAAGTGCAGCGGATCAATGTGGACGGCATTTGGCTAGCCTGCCGCGCGGTGTTGCCGCACATGAAGCAGCGGCAATACGGACGCATCGTCAACATGGCCAGTGCGCTTGGCTTGGTTGCGATTCCAAACCGCACTCCGTATGCAACAAGCAAAGGAGGTGTGGTGCAGTTGACGCGGGCGTTGGCGTTGGAGTTGGCCGGTAGCGGGATCACGGTGAACGCGATTTGTCCCGGCCCGTTCCTTACGCCGATGAATATCCCGATCGCGGACACGGAGGAGGGCAAAAAGTTTATCGTTGGCGCAACAGCGCTCAAACGCTGGGGTGACCTGAAGGAAATTCAAGGCGCAGCGATTTATTTGGCGAGCGACGCTTCCAGCTATACCACCGGTGCCATGCTCAGCGTGGACGGCGGCTGGACGGCCCAGTAGGTCTCAGAAAAAAAGGAGCCGCACTCCGGCAATGACCGAAAAGCCGTAGAGCAAAAACTCAAATAGTTTTTGCGGGATGAGTTGAATCATTTTTCGTCCAATAAAAATGCCCGCGAAGATGCCGGGCAAAACGAGGAGACTGATCTTGAGCGAATTGGCATTGATCAGATCGAGACTGGCCACAAGTGGCAGCTTGATGACGTTCACCAAAAGGAAACACCGGGCACCCACTCCGAGAAACGTTTCCTTGGTCATCTTCTCAACCAGCGCGTAGATCGAAAAGACCGGGCCTGCGGCGTTGGCCATGATGGTTGAGGTGCCGATCATCATGCCGCTGCCCCATTTAAACCCGACAGATTTCGGTAGCCTGGCCAGCGCCTGGCCAAGCCGGAGCCGAACCAATTGCAAGGCGAACATCAACAGGATAATAAGACCGATCCCCTTCCGGGCAGTGGCTTCCTCGATATAGTCCAATAAAAAATAACCGACGGCCAAACCGACAAAGATCGGTGGCAATAGGGGCAGCACTTCCTTCCAAGAAGAGTATTGGCGGAACAGCGGATAGACGGTCAGATCACAAGCAACTAGGAGCGGAACAATGATGCCAACCGATTGCTTGGCCCCGAACAGTTCAGCCAGAATCAGCACGTTGACCATGGCCAAGCCGGGAAAACCGGTCTTGGAAAAACCCAGAGAGAATGCTCCAAACAGGGCAATCAGCCAGGTTGCAACGGAAATGTCGTCGAAAAAATCCAAGCGCTTGGCCTCGGCAAACTCAGAGCTTCACCGTCACACTCGCCGTGGCTGCCGACGCGGGGTCGCCACGCTGCTCCAGCGACTTGATGATCTCCCGAGCCGAGCGCTTTACATTGCCGCTGAACTTTTCCTCACCGTTGACAGTGATCATCACAGGCTTGTCGAGGTTCAACAATTGATCGGACAAACGAACCACCAAACGTGGTGTTTTCTCAGCGGTAATGTTGATCGCCTGGCCGTCGATCGTTGCTGTCATTCTTTGGCCGTTGGCCAAGTGCTTCTCCGGAATCTGAAGCCAATAAAACCGCGAGGTGATGCCCTTGGCCTGGCGCCAAATAATTTTTTTTGGCCATGGGTTTCGAGTGAACTTGGCCATCCATGGCAGAGACTCGGCATCCTTTCCTTTCATCCAGTGCTGCATCTCGGGGTAAATACGCACCAAGTGATCGTAGCCCTCGGGGTCGGCCTTGCGCAGGTCAGCCAACAAGCCCTCCCATTTCTCGGCGACCTTATTGCGATTGTAGGCCCCGTCCTTTCCTCCCATGAACAAACCGAAACCGATGTTTCGCAGGTTGTCCGGCTTGGCATCGTTCGGATGCCCGGCCATCATCGAAGCCGCCGCCCAGCGATCCGCCATGCGCGGCGCAAGTTGGTAGACGCCATCACCACCAGCCGAGTAGCCCATCAGATAAACACGGTTCGGGTTTACGCCGCGAGTCGCCACGTAATTCTCGATCAAGCGATCAAACAAGCCGTCGATGTGAGACTGATGCCATAGGTTCCAGGTGTCGGTCGGCGCACGCGGTGCGACATAAATTCCCTCGGCCGGTTGATAGAGCTTAATCTGGTTTTTCCACTGGCTGTCGTTCACGCGGGTCGGCGCACCACCACCACCGTGCATCGAGATCCACAGCGAATGCCCACCCTCCGGCGCATCACCAAACACCTTTTCGAGATAGCGCAACTTTTTGTCCCCCAATTGGATGGACTTGGCCTCGATCTCGGCGGCACGCTGCTTGGCTAGGCGCTTGCAGTGATCAGCCCAAAGCAGCTCGATCGCCTTTTTGGCGTCTGCCTTGGACAGGTCGCCCTTGGTCCAATCGCCGGGGAGTGTGTCCGGGCGAACATTGGACGGAGCGGCCAGCCAAGCGGTTACGGCAGCGAGTTGCGATTTCTCAATCTCCACCTGTTCCGGCAACTCGTCCCACTGAACATCGACCGTCACCTCACCGCCCTTGCTTCGGCGTATCGGGATCTGTTTGACCTTATCCCCCTTTGTGAACCGAAGCCAAAGCGGTGTGTTCGGATTACAGGTAAAGCCAGTAATATCGTTCAGATCAGCCCGACCGGCCTTGGTTTTGCGGGAGGCGAGCACCTTGTTTTTTGAGTCGAGCAACTCGGCTCGAACCTCGAGTCGCTTGCCACCCTGCCGTTCAAGCACGCGCACCAATACATCATCCTCGACGTTGCCCCTGCTGCTTTTGCCGGTGTA
Organism: uncultured Verrucomicrobiota bacterium; assembly: GCA_913045395.1. Classification (GTDB taxonomy): domain Bacteria; phylum Verrucomicrobiota; class Verrucomicrobiia; order Limisphaerales; family UBA1096; genus UBA1096. Next base: position 5,114 of record CAJWPV010000129.1, read on the forward strand.
ACGATCGGTGACGTTGAAGGCGTTGACCTGTTTGGCGTCGATATCCCAAACCATCGGAAAGCGCGTGCCGGTTTTTTTCCACGATGTCGCATAGATCGAGTTCTGCCAGTTGGACTTGTCGGCCTTTGCTGCAGCCCCGACAAACCAGCCCCGATTCAACCCGGCAGCGTTGTATTCGTCTGATCCAGTGAAGTGCCAGTCGCCGTCCCAGATC
>CAJWPV010000130.1 GCA_913045395.1 uncultured Verrucomicrobiota bacterium
CTCTGCCAGCCGGGGAATGTCTCGTAAACGGCCCTGCACTTGGCCAACTGGCGGAGGTCGCTTGGCTGATGATCGACCTGTTTTCCGCTGAGCAGGTAGCCGACGCACACCTTGATTGACTCGAGTGTGTCCAGGCCATCTAGATTTGTGACCGCAAGGTCAGTAATCCCGTTGAGCATGGCCGCCTGTCGGACGGTCACGGCGTCGAACCAGCCGCAGCGGCGCTCACGGCCGGTGGTCGCACCGTACTCGCGACCCATGCCGTGCAACAGATCGCCGACGATTCGGTCCTCTGACGGCATCGGGCCCTCGCCGACCCGGGTGGTATAGGCCTTTGCCACCCCAATCACTCGATCAATCCTGTTTGGCGCTATGCCTGAGCCGGTGCACATGCCACCGGCGGTGGTGTTCGATGAGGTGACATATGGATAAGTGCCGTGGTCGATATCGAGAAATGTGCCCTGAGCGCCCTCGAAGAGGATGCGTTTTTTTTTCGACGAAGCCTCATGGAGCAATTGCACGGTGTTGGTGACATAAGGCTTGAGACGACGCGCGGCCTTGAGAACGCTCTCCATTGTGCGCTTGACGGGGAGTGGGGTTGCACCGAGCGACTTGAGCAGTGCATTGTTGTTTTTAATAGCCTGCTGCAGTTGTTCAGCGAAGCGTTTCACATTTAAGATACTGCCCATACGCAGGCCGACACGATCAACCTTGTCACCGTACGCCGGCCCAATGCCGCGCATAGTGGTGCCGATCCGATCCTTTCCCTTGAGCGCCTCGCGCGCGGCGTCGATCGCCTTGTGGTAGGGGAACACCATGTGGGCTGCGTCGCTGGCGTGCAGCCGTCCTGCGGGATCGATGCCAGACTTTTTCAAGCCGTCGATCTCCTCCACCAGGCCGATGGGATCGATCACGACACCGTTGCCGATGACGCAGATGGTGCGTTTGCGAAGAATACCGGAGGGGATGAGGTGCAGGATGTACTGCGTCCTGCCAACGATGACGGTGTGGCCGGCGTTGGCGCCGCCCTGGGCGCGGACGACGATGTCCGCCTGTTGAGTCAGGAAGTCGATGATCTTGCCCTTGCCCTCGTCACCCCACTGGGCGCCCACTAGAATGGTGTTCGACATATCGTGGCTGCCTGCTGAAACGAACAAACCCGAAGCCTAGCCCGGGGTCGTCCCTCATTAGCGCAGGGACGCTAGGGAAACCGTTGATCGGTGTCAACGCTTGGCCAAGCGCCCGGCCTTATTTCATGTGCTCCTCGAGGAAGGCATCGACCTCCCGGTAAAACTCAAAGACGTTGTCCTCGTTGCGATAGCCGTGTCCCTCGTTGGCCTTGATGATAAGCTTGTTTGGGATGTTGTTTCGGTCCAGCGCACGCTTAAGGATGCGGCCATGCTTGGGCGGCACCCGCCAGTCGTCCATCCCGTAGGCCATCAACACCGGGGCCTTCACATTGCCGATGTTGTTCTGGATGGAGCGGTCCTTGATCCAGCCCTTGTCCTTCTTCCGGTCGGCAATCATCACGGCATCGATGGCGTCATTGATCTTCTTTGGAAGCGGGTATTCCTTGAGAATCAAGTCGATGTCGGTGACGCCGACGTAGTTGATGCCGCACCGGTACAGTTCCGGCGTAAAGCACAGGCCTGCCATGGTCGCGTAGCCGCCGTAGCTTGCGCCGTAGATGCCAACGCGCCCGGCATCGACAATGCCCTCGGCAATGAGATGCTTTACGCCGTCAGTAATGTCGTTTTGCATCTTGCCGCCCCACTCGCGGAAGCCGGCTGTGTAAAGCCTTGTGCCGTAGCCGGTGGAGCCGCGGAAGTTCGGCTGAAAGACCGCGTAGCCGCGGTTGGCCAGGAACTGCACTTCCTTGTTCCAGCCCCAGTAATCGCGGGCGGACGGCCCACCGTGCGGGTGAACGATAAGTGGGAGATTCTTGCCATCGCTGCCATTGGGGATGGTCAGATAACCGTGGATGATCAGCCCGTCGCGGGCGGTGTACTGGATGGACTTCATCGGCGACATCTTGGCAGGGTCAATCCACTCCGCGAGGTCGAGCAACTTTTCCAACTTGGGTTTCTTCCTGTTGCTGATATCGAGCAGGTAGTAGGAGCCGATAGTTTTCTCGCTGTGCGAATGGAAAAGGATGCGATCCTCCTTCTTGGACCAGTTCTTGATGTCGTTGGCCATGCCGGGCAGCGCGTTGTCGATGATCGCCTGGTATTCCTGGTAATCCTTGTCAAACCAGTAGGTCTGAGGGCGGTCGGCCTCGTAGCGCACCCCAAGCACCTTGCCGGTCTTATCGGACACGATCGGCGGCCCGGCCGGCACGTCAAACTTCGGATGCGCGAAGATCATCCGGCCCAGTTTCCTCTCCTTGAGGTCGAACTGGAACAGTGCCTTCTTGTCTCCATCGGGAGCGGCCACGTAGAGGATGTCGGGGTTCTTTCCAAAGCCCAGCGGGACGATGGCTGTGCGAAAGTCACCTGAATAAACCTCCTCCCAATCCGACTCGGAATCCCGTCGATGAAGGACAGTCCGAGTGAGGCCGTGTTGGGCGACCCCGATGCGGACGACTTTATCACGGTCAGCTACGAATTGAAGAATGTCACCCCGATTGAAGACAACCCGTTTTTCCTTTGCTGTGAGTGTATTGAGCCGGACGATATTCCCGTAGAAAGCACGATCCTCACGAAATCCCCCACCGCCTTTGCGCACCTCGACCAAAATATACTCGTCCTCGTCCGTTAACGGGTCGAACAAATCCATCACCTTGAAAACGCGACTGCCAAATTCACGGGAGGTCTTGAAGGACGGATGGAGCACCTTGGACTTGGAGCCATCACGGTTGACGGCATAAAGACCGCCATTGGGAAAATTGTTGCGATCTTTCATCTGGAAGATCATGCGTTCATTACTGATCCAGTTGAAACTGTACACCTCGTTTTCATCCTCCGCAGTGCAGCCGAAGAGCTTGCGGTCGGAAAGCCGAATGGTGAGAAGGTTGTTTTTGCCCTCGCGCGGCGCGATCGCAGCCAGCCATTTGCCGTCCGGGGAAAGACGCATCCTATTAAACTCCGGATCCTTGAAAAATGTCTCAATGGGCAATTTCTCAGCTTGGCCAAGCGGGGCAAGCCATGCCAGGGCAAGGCCAAGCGCGGCCGCTCGCATGATGGGGATGGTGATTGTTTTCATTTCGCTCAGGACGATCTGCCGAGGATCGTGATTCCCAACAGGGAGCAGACTGTAGCGTCCTGCTTTTTGGCAAGGCGAACAAAAAAATCCCGTGGCCAAGTGACCACGGGATTTGATTGTAAATGGATTGTTCGCCTTAGAAGCGGACAGTCGCTCGGGCGTACAGGACGGTGCCCCAAGGGCTGTGGCCTGCGGTGCCGTACGAGTACCCTTCCGGCTCGCCGTCTGACCAAGGCGGATCCTCGTCGGTGACGTTCAACGCCCCAACCGTGATCCGTGAGTTGTCGGTCAGGTCATAAGTAGCCTGCAAGTCAAGCGTGGTGTGCGAATCGACTTCCGGAACCACTCCGTATAACTGATCAAAACTATCGACGTGGTTGATCGTTGCTCCGGCGCTGTACTTGTCATAGTTCCACCAGACGCTCAAATTGCCACGCAATTCCGGCACAGTATAACTGCCTACCAGCTCCTCGAAGCTATCGGTCGGACGTGCCTGATATTCGTATGATTCCATATGAGCGGCACGAAGATCAACACCGAAGTAACCCACCGAAGTGTCGATCCCGTAGTCGATCGATATATCGAGCACTTCAACATTCACGTTAGCTAGATTAAGATAAGCGTTGTTGATGTGCTTCAGGCTCCCAGGGATACCTCCGTTGGGAATATCGTCATCACCAAGCTCTGGATTCTCCTCGGTGCCAAACTGGCCGTCAGGCCCTGGGTTATCAGCTACCCTGTCAGCATCCGTCTGCTCGTTACGAATAATGTTGTTACCGAAGAGCTCCTCGTTGTTCAGCATATACTGTGCACCGAGGCTTGTGATCTGATTCTCCAACTCGACGTTGCTCCAGTTCAAGCTGATGGCGAGATCCATGTTCTCCGGCATGGGAATGTCGATAACGGCACCAATGGAGTAGCTATCCGACTCTTCCGGTGTCAGATCCGGATTACCACCAGAGATGGTCTTGTACTGCATTCCCCCATCACCACGTGCTGGATCCAAAAGGAACGGGTGGGCGATAGTTTGGCCCATGTACAACTGTTGGAGACCCGGTGCCCGGAACGCGGTCTGGTAAGTGCCACGTAACAGCACACGCTCATGCGGCTGGTACTTCAAACCCACCTTCGGGTTGTCGGCCGAGCCGAAGTCGCTGTATTGCTCGACGCGCCAAGCGGCCTGCAATCCGAGGGAGTGAATTCCAGAAACCCTGTTGTCCTCCCCGATGATCGGAATCATGAATTCAGCGTATCCGGCGTCACGAGAGCGGCTGCCCGCGTTGGAAGTGCCCCCAGAGGCAACGATCTTGTTCGACATGGAGAGACTGTCGCCAATGTCGCTGGTATCCTCCTTTGCGGTTTCAGCGCCAACGGCCAAAGCCACTGTGCCACCCGGCAGTTCAAAGATATCGCCGGCCGCCTTGACGTCAAACATCCGAAGCTCGGACTCAGCGCGGCGGAGGGTATTGACCCGGAGTCCGTCGAGGACAGCCGGGCTGTTGATCCCCAGTCCAGCGCCAAATATATTGTAGGCGGTGGCTGGATCACTCGAGGCCAACGCGTCCGAGAAGGCGTCCGATGAGACGAAGTTCTGGCCGAAGTCGACTGTCTCGACCTTGTTGTAGAGGAAGGCGGTCTCTGCCTGCCAACTGTCCCCGATGTCAAACTTGACACCCGGCAGAACGCGGAAAATGTCACTCTCAATATCGAAGAGACGCGGCCCAACCTCGATCAGGCGATGACGGAAGGTTGTGTCCTCACCAAACGGGTTAAACGCGTTGGAAGCCGGCAAAATGCCCCAGGTGTCGGTATTCAAATCGCCGAATGCCGGGGTCGGAGCCATCTCCTGGTGAACCTTTATATTCCGGTAGGTCGTATGCACGAACGCGGTGGCATAATCGGTCACGTCGTAATTGATACGGCCCGATGCCCCGTATCGCTCGTATTCGGGCGTAAGGGTCATCCACGGGTTGTAGTCAAAACGGTTGACGCCCGGGGCACCGATGATCTCCTCGGCGGTCGGTGTACCAGTGCTACCTGCGGGTACCTGGTAGAAGCCGGACTCAAACCCGTTCTCTGAGCCGGGCAGAATCTTGATCGAACCCGGGTTGCCG
>CAJWPV010000131.1 GCA_913045395.1 uncultured Verrucomicrobiota bacterium
ATGCCGGAGCCGTGTAGATCAATGCCGCTCAATCGTAGCGTTAGCCCCTGCCAGCCAAGCGCTTGACCAAGATCTGCGTCAATGCCGAATGACGCTAGGCCGTTGTAGCCAGAACCAGTGTGGTCGCCGCCGGAGACGTTGCCCATCACCTCCCCGGTGTAATCAAAAAAGAGGTCGATGCCCTGATCATTTTTGAAGGTGGTGAACTCGCCCGCGGTTGCAAACACCGCCGGGAGGACGCCTGTCAAAATGATCAATACTGGTTTCAATGACCGAACCATTACGGGTTACTTGAGGGCATCGACGACGGTGTTGATGTTGTGCTTGAGCATTCCGACAAACGTGCCGACATCGTACTTCTCGCCATGCGCCTCGTGGATGTCCCCCACTTTGCCGCAGGCGTCGGAGAACAACTCGCCGCCGATTTTCACGCTGGCATCCTTGCTCACCCGCTCAATTGCTGCAGGGTTGACACTGCTCTCTACAAAGATCGCTTTGATTTTCTTTTGCTTGATGAAGTCCACCGTCTTGGCGATGTCGGCCAGGCCGGCCTCAGTCACCGTTGACAAGCCCTGCACGGCGACGACCTGGAAACCGAACGCCTTCCCAAAATAATTGAACGCATCGTGACTGGTGAGCAGGATGCGATGCTTCCTCGGCACTTCAGCGATGCGCTTGAGCGCCCATGCCTTCATCGCCTTGTACGATGCATCAACCGCCCTACCTCGCTTGGCGTAATCCGCCGCACCGGCGGGGTCAGCCTTGCTCAAGCCATCGACCACGGTGACAATGCAGTTGCTCCACAGGATCGGGTCGCCCCAGACGTGCGGATCCCAGTGCCCCGCAAACTCCGGCGGCGCGAGACGATCTTTTTCCGGGATCGACTCGGTGACGGCATAAACCAACTTGCCTGCGCGCGCCATGCGGAAAAACAGGTCGGTCATGCGCCCCTCGAGCATCAGTCCTGAGTAAAAAATGACCTTCGCCCGCTGTAGTTTCACCACGTCGCCGGAGGCAGGCTTGTACAGGTGCGGATCCACGCCCGGCCCCATCAGGCCCACCACGTTCACCCGATCACCGCCGATTTCCTTCACCATGTCGTTCACCATGGTCGTGGTGGTAACGACGTTCATCTTGTTCGCGTGTGCCGGCGTGTAAACCGTTGCGACCACCAAACCGATTGTGATTAAAGCAAGAGGATTCATCCTTTAAAAAAGTTAAAATGAGCGGATCCGATGCGCAAAAAACCAAGAAAAACGGCTTACTCGCCAAAAGATAGGCTAGACTATATTTCGTTCCAGCGCCAAGGTCAACAAAAAAAGTTAGTTGCGCCTAACTTTTTGTCGCTTGTCCAATCCTGGTCTCCCGGTTTTTGTGGTTTGACTGGCTCTCGGCAGTTGTTTACCCATCGCCGCCATGAGCTCTACTTTTGTTCGGCTTCTTTTTATGGGTTTCGTATCGCTTGGCTTGTTCGGCAGCTTGGCCAAGCCGTGCGCTCTCGACTGGGTTCGCTGGCGCGGCCCCGACCTGAACGGTATCTCACGCGAGACCGGCTGGTTGACCAAATGGCCCGATGACGGCCCCAAACGTCTGTGGAAGGCCAAGGTTGGTACCGGTTTCTCGTCGTTGTCGGTGGCCAACGGCAACGTTTACACGCTCGGCAACTCCGGACGCGGCAGGGGCGAGGAGAAGGACACCATATTTTGTTTCGACGCCGCAACCGGCAAGGTGATCTGGTCGCACGCCTATGAGGCTAAGCTCGATCCAAAGTATTATGATGGCGGTCCGAGCGGCACACCCACCGTCGATGGCGATCGCGTGTATACGCTGAGCAAGCACGGAATGCTGATCTGTTTGGATACGGCCGACGGCCACGTTGTCTGGCAGAAAAATGTCGCCTCGGAAACCAAGGCCAAACGTCCAACGTGGGGTTTCGCCGGCTCGCCGCTGGTCATCGGCGGCACGTTGTTCGTCAATGTCGGCGCACATGGCACGGCGATCGACAAAAAGAGCGGCAAGATTCTCTGGAGCACCGGCCGTGAAGCCGCTAGTTACTCATCCATTGTGCCCCACGTTCGAGACGGGCGGCAGGAGTTGGTGATGTTTGCCCACAAGGCACTTGTTGCGCTGGATCCGAAGAGCGGCAGCGTGTTTTGGAGTTATCCGTGGGAAACCAAGCACGACACCAACGTCGCCGACCCCATCCTCATCGACGACAAGGTGTTCATCTCGTCCGGCTACGACCGCGGCTGCGCGCTGCTGCAAGTGGACGGCAACAAGGTGAGAAAGCTTTGGGAAAATAAAAACATGCGCAACCACTTCAACCCATGCGTGCTGATCGACGGCCATGTGTACGGCTTCGACGGCAACACCGGCCGCGCCACGCTCAAGTGCATCATGCTGGCTACCGGCAAGGTGCAGTGGGAGGAGGACAGTTTCGGCGGTTTCGGGGCGATCCAGGCCATCGGCAAAAAATTGCTCATCATCAGCAACCAGGGCGAACTCGTCGTCGCAGAAGCCAACACCAGTGAGTTCACGGAGGTCTCCCGCGCCCAGGTGACCGGCCCGAAATGCTGGACCACGCCAGTGCTGGCCAACGGCCGCATCTATTGCCGCAACTCACGCGGCGATCTCACCTGCCTCGACGTCTCCGGGAAATAATCAATCGACCCTTTTCCACCGGCGGAGCAGGCGAATCCAAGAAATTAGCTAGTTTGATACCGTCGCAGGGCAACCAACAGAAACGGGTACTGGGCCTTGGCTCGGCTACGAGTACGGTGGTGTGCAATATGATTGGTGCCGGCATCTTCATGACCACCGGCCTATTCGCCGCGGATTTGGGAAGTAATGTTGGCATCTTGGCTGTCTGGGGATTATCCGGGGTATTGGCACTCTGCGGTTCACTTTGTGCCATTGAGTTGGCAAGCATTTGGCCTGAAGCAGGAGGCAATTATGTCTTCATCCGAAACATCTTCGGCAGACCCGCCGGATTTGTGGCCGGATTCTCGATGGCGTTTTTCGGGATTACCGGATCAATCGCATTCGTTGCGGGTAGCTTTGGATCCTACATGGAGAATCTGTTCCCCCTTATCCCCTTACAAATTGCTGCAAGTTTTGCCGTCGTCTTCGTGACAGCGATTCATGCCATTGGTGTCCGAGAGGGAAATGCACTCAACGTTTTCGGGGCTTTCTTCAAGATCAGCCTGCTTCTAGCGTTCATCGTCTTGGGTTTCGCGACAGAATCAACGGCTGCCCCCGGCGTCTTGGCCCAAGCTAAACCAATCAGAAGTTTAGGCGCCGAGATTGCCGTTTTCGGAGCCGCGCTTGCTATGACCTCGTTCGCCTATCAGGGAAACATGGCCACTTCATTTATCGGTGGTGAAATTCGTCATCCGGAAAAAAATCTCAAACGATCTATGCTGCTTGGTATAAGCATTGTAACACTTTTATATTTGCTTATAAACGGCGTTTTCCTCTGGGCAGCCGCGCCGCACGAAATGGCGCAAGAAGACGCAATCGGTTTTTTCGCGGCCAAACGCCTGTTCGGTGACTCCATCGGGGTCGCCTTCAACATGCTGATCATGCTGGTCTTTTTTTTGACCCTTGGCGTTGCGATCATGATTGGATCGAGGGTGATTTACTCAATGGCCAGCCGCGGAGAACTGCCAAAACGAATGGCTCAACTGAATCGTCGCGGATCACCGGTCAATGCACTGGTGCTCATGTGCGCCTTAAGTCTAATCCTGATATGGTCGACGAAACTGAAGGAATTAGTGGAGTCGGTTGGGACTCTCATCACACTCACCACGGGAGTCGCCGTAGCAGGGGTCATTGTGTTGCGAATCCGAAAACCAGACCTGCATCGTCCTTCAAGAATACCCTGGTTTCCACTTCCGCCGATTGTATTCCTTTCATTCACCGCATGGATGACATGGAGTGTAATGAGCACCAATGCAACAAGCGTCATACTGATCCTAGGAATTATAGCACTTGGTCTAATCGTCTGGGTTAGTTTCTTAAGAAAGAAGAAAATTAAAAGTAAACAGCCCCGTAAACATCACACAGTGATACATTTTAATTTTTCGAAGCATTTGGATCGGCGCATACCCCGTTACATAAATTATACCTTGGATAACCGTGAACAATACAAGCATTCTTATATGCGTACAAAAAGCAAATTGCATATTCGAGTCTCTCCTTCCTTCAGGCACACCATTCCTCAACTAGTAATCGCACACACTAGACGCATCCTAATCTTTTCCCGCCCCAATACTTCCTAATATCCCGAGTTTGCTAAAAAGTCATTCAGCCCTCATTCCACCGTTTCCCAGCAGCCAGAGCGGGCTGAGCGGGCTGCTGCGTCGGTAAAAAGTTGCACGCGCCAGCCGTCCTTCAGGTCGGGATGGCCTGTTTCCTCGCCGGCAAGCGCCTGGCGTAGGCTGGGGAAAACGTATTTCGCGAAACGATTGCCAAAGCCGTTGTCCGACACAGTGTCGATGATCTCAGCTGGTTCGCCCGGCTTGGCCAGGATCAGGTTTCCACTCACACGATCCAGGCCAAGCGACGCCTTGGTGCCGTGCAGTTCCAGCTCCGGCGCGATGCCCTTCCGGAAAAACGGCGTGTGCGAGAGCACCAGTGTCGCCACGGCGCCATCGTCAAACTCCCATGCCACGCTCGCGTAGTCGAATGTCGTCCCCTTGCGCCTGGGCGCCCCCGACTGGCCGCCCGACTGGCCAAGCGCCTCGGTGAGGTTGATCGCACCCAGGTCTGCCCTGGCCGGGGTGATCGTGTCGGCATGCGCCTGCACCCGCGTTGCCTCGCGGCCCAGCAACCAGCGCAAGGTGTCGTAGGCGTGCGAGCCGACGTCGGCAATGCTGCCGGCCGCCGACAACCCGGCGTCATCGCGCCACGTGAGTGGCATGTCATCCGGACGCGGATTGTGCCAGCGATAGACCACGCCGCGAATGTCGCCCAAGACACCGGACTCAATCACCTCGCGGGTTCGCACGAACAGCTCGGAGTAACGCGTCCAAAACGGCACGTAATGCACCAGGCCGGCATCGCGGTAAGCCGCCCACATTTCGTAGGCTTCGGCGGCGTTCACACCAACCGGTTTTTCGCAGAGCAGATGTTTACCAGCATCGGCACAAGCCATCACGGCCTCGTGATGCAGCGCATCCGGCGTGGCGACGATGACGAAGTTCACATCCGGTTGCTGCACGACCTCGCGCCAGTCGTCGGTCAGCAGCTCGGCGCCATCCTCCTCCCCCGCCCGCTCCAGCAAGTCGCGGCGGCGG
>CAJWPV010000132.1 GCA_913045395.1 uncultured Verrucomicrobiota bacterium
CCGGCAATGTCGCCCCGGCTGCCCCCGCCGCCGTGGTCGATCCTGCCGCCGTGGTCGATCCTGCCGCCGTGGCTGATCCTGCCGCCGCGCCTGCTGCCAATGACATAATCATCCCAATGGCCGACCTGCAACTGGTCAACATGCCGCTTGAGCAGTTCCTCGAGATCTACGCCAATTACGTCAAGCGCACCATCCTGCGCGCTTCGGCATTGCCCAACCTCAACGTCACTCTCCAGGCACAGACGCCACTGACCGTCGATGAAGCCGTACAGGCCATGGACAGCGTACTCTCGCTCAACGGCTACACCACCATTCCGGTGGGGGAGAAGTTTGTCACCTTCGTGCCCAGTGCCAATGCGTTGCAGGAAGGCGCGGCGTTCTCGACCATTACCAGTGCCGACGAACTGCCGGAGGCCAACCAATACATCACCCATATCACGCAGTTGAAAAACATGCTGCCCAGCGAGGCGGTTCCGATGCTCACTCCCATGGCCAAGAATGCGGCCGGCATCGTGGCGCTGGATGTCAGCAAGACACTTGTCCTGCGCGACAACTCATCCAACATCAAGAGGATGCTCGAGCTGCTCGAGCGCATTGATATCAAGCCGGAGGAAGACTATAAACTTAAGGTCATTCCGATTCGCTACGGTAAGGTGGAGGAGATCTATGCCACCATGCAGGACTTGATCACTGGCTCCGGGGGATCCCGGCCGAGTCCATCCTCCAGCAGCTCGAGAACATCGCCCACTTCAAGGACTTCCTCCGGCCGGACCGGCTCTTCACGGACTTCCTCATCCAGCCGTGGTGGGGTGAGATCCATGCAGGCGTCCTCATCCGGCAGCTCGTCCAACTCATTTCGCAACCGTCTGCAAGGCATCGTGAACCGTGCCGCCGGCGGCGACATCCAGATACTGGAGAATGCCCGTATTATTCCAGATTACAGATCCAATTCGCTTATCATATTCGCCAATGACGCTGACATGGTCAAGATCGACGAGATTGTGACACACGTGGACAGTCTGTTGGCGCAGGTGCTCATTGAGGCCATCATCGTGAACGTGACCCTGACCGACGGGATGGAAATGGGCGTGAACGCCTTTATGCATGAAGCGGCAGGACCGGGAGACACCCGTCACATTGGCGGTTTCATGAACGGCGGCCCTTCAACTGCCGGAGCCGCTCCCCCAACGCCTCCAACCGTCAACAACGGTGCGGGGGAAGGAGGTGGCGACAATGTTAGCAACGTGGCTGTTGCTGCCGGGAATGCTTTGGGCGCCCTCGGGGCCGGGGCATTGAGCGGTGGGTTCTCCTACATCAGTCGCTATGATAACTCCCTCGAGTTTGCCATGAGCGCCCTTGCCAACAGCAGCTCGGCCAAGGTACTGCAAACTCCGCGTGTTCAGACCAGCCACGCTGTCCCGGCGACATTCTTTAACGGAGAGCAGGTCCCTTATCAGGGGAGTAGCGGTTATGGTGGCGGTTATGGCGGCGGATATGGCGGATATGGCGGATATGGCGGATATGGCGGTGGTGGATACACTCAATTCCTGAATGTGGGTATCACCTTGGATGTGACGCCGTACATTACTCCCGATGACTTGGTTGTCATGGAGATTCAACAAACCATTTCCGAACTGGACGGCTTTATCGACATGGGCGGCGGGCAGCAGGGTAGCACTGGCATGAAGGCACCTCAAACCACCGAGCGCGAGGCTGCTTCCACCGTCTCGGTTAGGGATGGGGACACGATTCTTCTAGGGGGCTTTATCCGCAATTCAAAGACTGGAACCGAGTCAGGCGTTCCGTTTCTGAAAGACATCCCTCTGCTGGGTAACCTGTTCAAGAATGAATCCAGCACGAACAAACGCTCGGAACTGCTCGTCCTGATCCGGCCAACAATTCTTAAGTCGCCCGAGGACGCTGCCCTCATCGTTTCGCAGGAGCGCCAGCGTCTTCCCGGTATTCGCGAGGCTGAGGCCGAGTTCAAGGCCGACAACGACGCGAGGCTTAAGAGGGTGGAAAGAAAGCTCTCAAAGCGAGAGCGTGGAGGGTTTTTCGAGCGGCAACCGACTCGCAAATTGGAACTGCCGAACCGCAAAACGCAGTCCAAGCCGCCGTTCAAATAATCTTCGCGTACAGCCTCCCGTACTCGGCCGTGGTTTGCCTCCACGAAAAGTCGGCCCGCATGCCATTGTCGCGCACCTTGGCCAGGTTCTTGGGCTTGGCGTAAAGCGCCAGTGCGCGGCCAAGCGCTTGGCCAAGTGCCTCCGCCGAGCAGTCGCCAAACTTGATGCCGGTCGCTGTGTCCTGCCCTTGGCCAAGATCGATCACCGAGTCGTCCAACCCCCCGGTGGCGTGTACGATGGGTACTGAGCCGTAGCGCAGGCTATAAAGTTGGTTCAGGCCGCACGGTTCAAAGCGGGATGGCATCACATAAAAATCACTGCCGGCCTCGATGCGGTGTGCCAAGCCTTTGTCGTAGCCGATTTTCATAGCAATCTGTTTGGGATGCCGCTTGGCCAAGCTGCTCATCGCTCGTTCAAGGAACCGATCACCCATTCCCAGGCCGGCAAACTGAAATGCCGCTTCATCACCGAGTCGCTCCTCCAGCGCGTCGATCAAAATATCGATGCCCTTTTGCTCCGTGAAACGGCTGATGTTGCCGAACAGCGGCACAGTGTCGCATGCCGGCAGGCCAATCTCCTGTTGCAGCGTCTGTTTGTTGGCAGACTTGCCGTCGAGCGAGTCTGCGCAGTAGGCGGCCGAGAGATGCGGATTATTCGTCGTGTTCCACTCAGTGTAGTCAACCCCGTTTAGCACGCCGGCCAAGGTATCGCCCCTGGCCTGAAACACACCTTCGAGGCCGCAGCCGTATTGCTGTGTGAACAACTCGCGGGCGTAGCGTGGGCTCACGGTAGTGACGAGGTCGGCGAACACGATGCCGCCCTTGAGGAAGTTGACTTCGCCGTGGAACTCGAGTTGGCGCCAGTCAAAATACGCCTTCGGCAGGCCGGTCAGATCAAACTTGTCAGCGGTGAAGCGCCCCTGGTATGCGGCGTTGTGGATGGTGAAAACCTTACCGACTCGTTCGCAACCAAGTAGCGGCATGACGAGGCCGCTTTGCCAGTCGTGTGCATGGACGATTTCCAGATCCAAGTGCTCAGGCTTGGTCAAGCGGGAGACACACTTGGAAAAAAAAATGAACCGCTCAGCATCGTCGTCCTGGCCGTAAAGGCTTTCTCGATCGAACAATTCCGGTTGGTCGATGAACAGCACGGTCAGGTTTGGCTCCTGCTCGAGTCTCCAAACCTTGGCTTGCAACTTCGCTTGGCCAAGCGGGACTTGCAGCTCAATGCCGCTTGGCCCGATATCGTCGAGTTTCTCGCGGATGCCGCGGTACAACGGCGTGACGAGGGTGACGGTGTGCCCGGCCGCAGCCTGAGCCCTGGCCAGTGCCGCAGTGGCATCCGCCAGCCCGCCCGTCTTGGAATATGGAAACACCTCGCTGCTGGCGTGGAGGATGTTCATGACGAGAGCGCGACCGGAAAATCAGTTCGCAGGAATGCGCTCGGCACGCAGGTACGGCTGGATTGGCTCCGGAATGAGGATGCTGCCGTCCGGTTGCTGATAGGTTTCAATGAGTGCGACGAACAGGCGCGCGAGCGCCGTGCCGCTGCCGTTGAGAATATGCGGATGCCGGTTTTTGCCACCATCGTCCTTGTAGCGCAGGTTCATGCGTCGGGCCTGGTAGTCCTCGCAGTTGGAGCAGCTGGACACCTCGAGGTAGTCGCCCTGGCCCGGCGCCCAGACCTCGATGTCGTAGGTGGTCGCGCTGCCGAAGCTCATGTCAGCGGTGCAGAGTTGCAGGATGCGGTAGTGGAGGTTGAGCGACTGCAGCACCTTCTCGGCGTGGCCGAGCATCCTGTCGAGTTCGCTGTAACTGCCTTCCGGCTCGACGATCTTGATGAGTTCGACCTTGTCGAACTGGTGCACGCGGATCATGCCGCGTGTGCCGACCCCGGCGGCGCCGGCCTCGGCCCGGAAGCAGGGGCTGTAGGCGCAGTAGTTTTTCGGCAGCTCGCCGGCCTTGAGCAGTTCCTCGCGGTGGATGTTGGCGACCGGCGCCTCGGCGGTGGGGACAAGGTACAGTTTGCCCCGGCTCTCCTCGTCGAGCCCTTCCTGCACCATGTAGGCCTGGTCCTCGAACTTGGGAAACTGGCCAACGCCGATCATGCAGTCGTGGTCGACCATGAAAGGCGGCGATACCTCGGTGTAGCCGTGCTCGTGCACGTGCAGGTCAAGCAGGTACTGGATCAGCGCCCGCTCGAGCCTTGCTCCCCAGCCGCTGTATAGCAGGAAGCCGCTGCCAGCGAGCTTGGCCCCCCGGGCGAAGTCCACCAGACCGAGGCTTTCGCAAAGTTCGGTGTGAGGTTTCGGTTCGAAATCGTGGTTTGGCTTTTCACCCCACTGGCGGATTTCCCGATTGTCCTCCTCGCTGGCACCGACCGGCACATCGGCGTGCGGGAGGTTGGGCAAGCGCAATAGTGTGTCGCGCAGCTCGGCGTCGGCTTGGGCGGTTTGGTTGTCCAGCTCGGAAATCTGGTCGCCGATATCGCGGACCTCGGCTTTTTTAGCCTCGGCGTCGGCGCTCTTTTTCTGGCCCATGAGCATGCCGATTTCCTTCGAGGCGGCGTTGCGCCTGGCCTTGAGTTCCTCGACAGCGGTGATGGCTTCGCGCCGCTCGGCGTCGAGCCGCACGACAACGTCCACCTTGGCTGCAAATTCCTCCCCCCGGGTGGCGAGGCGTTCGCGGACGAGATCGGGGGTGTCCCGAAATTGTCTGATATCCAGCACGGGCGGCAGTATAGGGAGGTTCGTTGGAGGCGCAAGGCATTGACTCGGTCGAGGTCGGGGGGGCATAATCGCGGCTCGTTACCTTCACTGAAACCGGATAACCATCAACGCAACCCAACCTTGATTTCCCTTATTCGCCAGGCCAAGCATCTGGTCCGTCGCTGGAAGGTTGTTTTTCCCCCCGCTTGCATTACAGCCGGGATGGCTTTCGCCGTCACTTGGGCGGGCGGGCCGGCCAAGGCGCCTGCTCCGCGCGATACGCCGCCCATCACGCTCTCCGACCTCGACGGCGACGGCGACCTCGACATGCTGGTCGAGACGCAAACACCGTTTGGCCAGGCGGAGACTGTGTTCAACAACGACGGTGACCGGATGACCCGGCTGGCCGTCGGCTTGGCCAA
>CAJWPV010000133.1 GCA_913045395.1 uncultured Verrucomicrobiota bacterium
AGGGGCGAAATCGCTGCCCTCTCCGCCTACGTCAAGACCAAGTACAGCGGCCAGGGGAGCACGCCCGCGCCGCCGACCGATGGGCTGCGCTTCTGGCTCGACGCTGCAGACCTCGACGCCAACGCCGAGACCCCGAATCCTGGCGATGGCTCCCGCGTCGGTGCCTGGGTCGATAAAGTGACGAAGACCGCGCTTGGCCAGGCGGAAGTCAGTCGGCAGCCTAGGCTCTTGCGCCTTGGTCAAGCGCCGGCGCTGATGTTTGACAAGAGTTTCCTCAAGGCCGGCATCGCGCGGGGCGGGTCGGCGAGATTCCTCGACGACCAGGCCGGCTCGATCGTCGTGATTTTCTCTGCCGAGCACACCGGCGAAGGATACGGTTTCGAGGTTGGTGGCGGCGGCGCGATGCTCGGAACATTCATCAACCCCGCCGCGGCGAGCGGTCACAAACTGCGCGACACCATTTACGACCACACCAATGATCTGTTCACCAAGAACGAGCGTGATCTGTTTTACCGGCTGGAAAACCGCGAGCGCTTCGTGAAGCAGCACCTCAAGCGGCTCAAGCCAGTCGCCATGTCGTTGCGCCACTCGTTTGGGCCGCCGTATGAACCGGGTGTGCCGGTCACCACTGTCAAGTTGCGCGGCGAATACGACAACCACGGCCCAGTGGTGAAGGCCGGTTTCCCGAGCATCATCACCGGCCACAAGAAACCGGCGGCCATCCGGCTCGACCCGTTCAAGCGCTGGCCGACTCGCAGCCGGCGAATGGCGCTGGCTAAGTGGATCGCCAGCCGGGACAACCCGCTCACCGCGCGCGTGATGATGAATCGCCTGTGGTACCGCCACTTCGGCCGCGGCATCGTCAGGACGCCGAGCGATTTTGGCAAACTCAGCGGTGGCCCGACGCATCCCCGGCTGCTTGACTGGCTGGCAGGGCGCTTTGTCGACAGTGGCTGGAGCCTCAAGGCGATGCACCGGCTGCTCGTCACCTCCAGCACCTATCGCCAGTCGTCATTGGTGGAAAATGTAGCAGCCGAGATGGTCGATCCGCTGAACGATATGTGGTGGCGCTATGAACAACGGCGGCTCGACGCCGAGGCGATCCGCGACAGCGTGCTGGCGGTGAGCGGCCGGTTGAACCCGGAGCTATACGGCCTGCCGATCTTCCCTCCGTTGCCGGGCGACATTGCCGAGACGGTGAAATATTCAGAGAACAAGTGGGACACGCAGCTAGACCAGACCGGCCGTAAGCGCAGCATCTACATCTACCAGCAGCGCACGCTGAATATGCCGTTCATGCAGGCATTCGACTCGACCGTGTGCGACGAGTCGCGGCCGCGCCGGCGCACCTCCGTCACGCCGCTGCAGGCGTTGTCACTGTTCAACGGCGACTTCGTGAACGAGGAAGCTGACGCCCTGGCCAAGCGCATTCGACGCGAGGCCGGCGGGGGGATAGGGGAGCAGGTTCGCTTGGCCTGCCGCCTGGCCTTCGGGCGTCTGCCAAGCCAAGACGAAGCCAAGCATTTCACGGATTTTCTTGGGCAAGCGCAAAATAAGGACGACGCACTGACCGGCTTCTGCCGGGTTCTCCTTAACGCCAACGAATTCGTCTACATCGATTGAAACAACAGTAAACACAGCCAGCGGTTGACCCCAAAAGCGTGCCCCACAGTAGCCACTTTATGGTCTTGCAAAACCCACAGCAGACGATAGTCTCGCGGCGATGAAGGCTCTAGTTACATTTATAGCAATTGCGGCGGTTTCGGTTGGCGGTGCGGGATTCTACTACGTCAGCAGCAACTCGGCCAAAGCCGAATCCGAATGTTCAGCTTCCAAAGAGGAGTGTTCGCCATTGACCGAGGAGTGCGGCCTGAAAGCCCCTTGCGATGAAGGCGCAAAACCCGACTGTGGTGCTAAGCCAGCTTGCACTGACCAAAAGAAGGCTGAAGACCAGAATCCGACTTGATTAACGCTTTCGCCGTTAAAGGCAAAAAAACAAGGCCCACAGTTGACCCCTGTGGGCTTTTTGTTTCTTTCAAGTGTTAGGACACTGCGGGGCAAAATCAGCCCTGTGGTGGGCAAGGAGGCATTCAACAAAATCGTTAGACGCGGGGCTGGCCATCTAGCCGATAAGGCCAGGCGGGAGGAATACGACCGGCTGATGCGGCAGAAGAAGAAAACCCCGCCAGCCAACGAGGCCAACGAGGTTCCAACTATGAAAAAACGAACTACTCAGTGGGATCTGACAGTCGTTGCCCTTCCAAGTTCAAAAAAAAACCCGCACCAGCCGGAGCCAGTGCGGGCTGAAGTAAGTTGACATCAGAATCAACGCCGGGGGGGAAGTGGCTTGACTTCACCGGGTTGGATGCCGAGCATCTCGTCGGTTTTAACCAGGGAAGAATATCATGGCATTTGTAGTAACAGGAGCATGCGTTGATTGTGTTTACACCAGTTGCGTGGATGTGTGCCCGGTGGAGGCATTCCACGAGGCGCCGGATCGCTTATTGATCAATCCCGACACCTGCATTGATTGCGATGCCTGCGTCCCCGAGTGTCCGGTGGAAGCCATTTACTCCGAGGACAATGTGCCGGACGACCAGCAGGAGTGGATCGACCTCAACAAGGAAGCCGAGAACCACCCGGTCATCCCCAACGCCAAGGAACCGCTCAAGGGGCCGAAGTGCGTGAACCCCAACGCCGCCTGAGTCCGCCCTGTTTCCTCCACCAATAACTCCCCACTGACTCCAGGGGAGCGAGCCCCGTGATTTCCATGATTATCCCTCGCATTTGCGCGGTTGGGTGCTAGGTTTTCGGTGTTCGGATGAATTTGAGCGCTTGGCCAAATCGCAGGGAGTTTCTATCCCGTGCCTGGAATGGCATCGGCGCCATGGCGCTTGGAGGCGTCGTGATCGACGACCTCCGTGCCGGCATTGGTGGGGCGAATACATTTGCCGCTCGGCGGACGCATTTTGTGCGCAAGGCCAAGAACTGCATCTTCCTGTTCATGCAGGGTGGGGTGAGTCAGATGGACTCGTTCGAGTACAAGCCGCGGCTGCGAGAACTGCACGGCAAACCGCTCTCCCGTATCCCCGAGATTTCCGGCGAACTGCAGGGGCGCCTCTCGTTCCCGCACGTTACCATCGGTAGCCCGTTTGAGTTCGCGCAGCACGGCCAGAGTGGCCGCTGGATGTCGGACCGCTTCCCGCACCTGGCTGGGCAAGCCGACGACCTGGCGTTCATCCACGGCATCAAGACCGACAACCAGAACCACGGGCCATCGACGCTGCACGTGAACACCGGCAGCCAGTTCCCCGGCAGCCCGTCGGTCGGCTCCTGGGTGAGCTACGGCCTGGGCAGCGGCAACCGCAACATGCCCGGCTACGTGGTGATACAGGATCCGCGCGGCGCACCGGTCAACGGCGCGGCGATCTGGAGCAACGGCTATCTGCCGGCGACGTACCAGGGCACACTACTGCGGCCAAGCGGCACGCCGATTTTAAACCTTGATTCGCCCAAGGGCATCGGGCGCATCCGGCAGCGCCGCGAGATGGACGCTCTGCAGTGGCTCAACCGCCGCCACTTGGCCAAGCGCGGCGGCGACAGCGAACTCGAGGCGCGCATCAGCGCGTACGAACTGGCGTTTCGCATGCAGAGCGAGGCGCCGGATCTGATGAACATCAGCGGTGAGCCGCAGCACATCCGCGACCTTTACGGGCTGGATAACGGCACCACCGCCGGCTTTGGCCGCCAATGCCTGCTGGCGCGGCGCATGGTCGAGAGTGGCGTTCGCCACACGCTGCTCGTGCACGGCGTGCAGATTACGAACATGAGCTGGGATGACCATGGCGACGTGAAGGGTGGCATGATCCGCCACTGCTCCGAGGTGGATCGCCCCGTCGCCGGCTTGCTGGCCGACCTCAAGCAGCGTGGGCTGCTCGACGAGACGCTGGTCGTGTGGGCCTCCGAGATGGGCCGTACACCGTTCAGGAACGGCGGCATGTCAGGGAACCCCGGCCGCGAGCACAACTCGTGGGCGCTGACCATGTGGATGGCCGGCGGCGATGTGAAAGGCGGCACCACCGTCGGCGCAACCGACGAGTTTAGCCTGCGTGGCATCGGCGACACTATCCATGTTCGAGACGTGCACGCGACGATCCTCGACCTCATGGGTCTCGACCAGGAGGCGGTCAACTACCAGTACGCCGGCCGCATCCGCAAGTTGACCGACATCGGTGGCCGGGTCCTAAAGGATATCGTCGGCTGAAGCCGTCCGGCCGATCGGAGGGGCCGGTTTGGCGAATAAGAATCAAAAAATAATTGACTAAAAAATAAACTGTTCTGTGTCCTTCCTGCACGAACGCGATGGCCGGGTCGACTCGCTGATGCTCTCGTGCAGCGCTCCTGAAGCATGATCAAGCTCGACCATATTGCCGTTGGGGTGTCGAACCTTGACGCTGCCATCGACTTTTATGAGCAGAAAATCGGGCTGAAATTTCTGTTCAAAAAAGTGGACGAGGCCCACGGTGAAGCCTTCGCCTATCTCGAGATGAAGGGGGCGCGTCTCGAGTTGCTCCAGTCGCTGCGTTTGACCAAGCGCCGCGCCGCCGATGAGCACTCGTTTTGCCCGCACCTGGCATTTGCGTCTAATGACATTCACGCCACCGAGCAGGATCTGCGTGAAAAACAAGTGATCCTCCTGAAGGGGCCGATGGAGATCCCCGGCATGGTTCGCTGGCTGTACGCCGCTGACCTGGACGGCAATGTGCTGGAGTTTGTGCAGTGGCTACAACAGGAGAAACCGATCAATCAGACTTGAGTTGATTTAGCTGCAGGATGCCGTGGCGGATCCGCCCCCCGCGTGGGCCTTTGCAGGTGTACGTGATGTGAACCGCACCATCCGCTGATTGGATGACTGAGGGGTAGCTGAAGGAGGTGACGCTGTCGTCCTGGGGTTCAAGGCGCTGCTTCAGCGGCCAGGTTTTTCCCTCGTCTGTGGAAATGGAGACGGTGAGGTTGTCGCGTGACTTGTTGGAGTCGTTGTACACGATCAGCCAACGGCCATCGCGCAGGACGGTCACCTCAAGGCTCGAGCCGGGGTTGGGGAGGGTGGTGTCCAGCGCCGCGCTCCATGTCTCGCCGTTGTCGTGGGAGAGGCTGGCCATCACCCGGAACGGCGGTGGGCCGGAGTCGCGGCAGAACGCGACGATCGTCCCGTCGCGCCGCCTGGCCAGGCTGGGCTGGATGGGG
>CAJWPV010000134.1 GCA_913045395.1 uncultured Verrucomicrobiota bacterium
CAAGGACATCTCCATCGTAAAAATTGCTCCGCAGTGTCACGGCATCGGAGAGGCTCCAGCCGGCTAGGTCCACCTCCGCTTCGCCAAGATTGGCAATCTCGATGAACTCATCCTCAACGAGGATGCGGTCCGAATCGCTCGGTACCTCGCGGTAGAGTGGGTTGTAGAGTCCATCGGTCACCTTGGCGGTCGGGTTAGCCAAAAACTCGGTGACGGCTACTTGTTGCTCAGCCTCGCTTGGCACATAAACATCCCAACTCATCGTCTGTGTGCCTTCATTGTTCTCCACATCAAGGGAGAGGTCAAAAGACTCCCCGGCATCTGCACTGGAAGCGCTCAGGACCAGCTTGGCCGTGATTTCGTTGGCGGGATTTGTCGCAAGCACCCAGTCGCCTGTCGGCGTTACTCTCACCTCTCCACCCGAGGGCGACTTGGCCACGGCCTCGATTAACACCGTCTCGCCAGGCAGTAGAAAATGATCAGTCCGAGAACTCTCGAGCGGTCGCCCTGGCCGGAGCAGTTTGTCGTACCGGAGCGTGAACTCGATAGTTGGCAATTGCGGTCCCGCGATGTCTTCGATGCGAGTCGGCATCAGCTGGTAGCCTCCCTCACGTGGCTGGTCTCGCATGTACTGAGAAAGCACGCCGGTGACACTGATAGCCGTCCCGGGAAATGGCTGGTCAATGATCGACTGGATACGCGAATCGATTCGCATGATGAAGGTCATTCCGTCGGCATCGGTCAGTGTGTAATTGCTCCCACCGGAAAACTTCGAGCCCCCTGCGCCATCGATTTCCACCTCATTGGCAACCACGAGCGAACCCTCGAGCGCTTCCATCGCAACAGTGTCATCCCACTGGATGAAATCAAGATTGACGGCCTCTGGCAATGCGTTGTCGCTGCTCAAGACCTTGACAAGGTGCATGGCGTTGCCGGCGTCTGGCACGAACTGTAGCAACCCGTTGTAATGATCCAGCGGCGCAATCACGCGGACCTTGTCGCCGGCCTTCGGATGGCTCGACTTGCCGCTACGGAAGTAAACCGCTATGCCGGCAGTGTCGTCTTGAAAATAAAACAGCGAATGACTGCCGCCGGTCATGTTCGTATGCGTCGTGACGATGCCTTCGGCGGTGAAAATCGTCTTGGTGTCGGACGGCTCACGATTGTCGTCCACCAGCGAGCGTAGGTGCCTGATGGTGACGGCATCGCCGCCGGGAGAAACCTGCACATCGAGCGTGGCCGTGTCGCTCTCGACTGCGCCATCGGCGTTGCTGACGACGACCCGGTAGTCGCCGGCATCGTCCGCCGAGACGTCGGCCATCGCGAGGGCACTTGACGTCGCACCCTCTATGTCTGAGCCATCCTTGCTCCATTGATACCCCAGTGGCTCCACGCCGGTGGCCACGACGGAAAACGAAATGGTCTTGCCGGCAAGCACGGTTTGCGACGCCGGTTGCGAGAGGATCGCCAGATCGTTGCCGCCACCACCGTCGGTCACGTCGCTGAGGCTCGTCCCAACTCTCAGGTTGTCGATCAGCATCGCTCCGATGTTGGAGGCCTGCCGGAACGCGAAGCCGGTCACGTCCACGCCGGAGCCGTTGTCGGTGGTGGTGACGCCCCCGGCCATGCCGCCGTCGGGATCAACCCAAAGCGTCGTGCGTGCATCCGCAAGGTTCAGAGCGATGACCACTTTGTAAACCGTCTCCAAGTGCAGGTCGCTGTCGAAAACGGCGGTCGACACCTTGCCTTTCGAAGTCACCCCAATACGTAGCGCACCGCCTTCTGCGCCGGTGGCCTGCGCGACGATTCGTCCGCGGTAGCCGGTGCCTTTGTCTTTAAAATGCGCAAAGTAGCTGCCGCCACCGCTAGGCAGCTCAGTGAACTCCACGTCGAACGATGCATACATCGTGCCGCCGCCCGATTTCTTGTAAGGCCCGCGGGGCAACATGGCATTGATGTCCTCTGAGGCGGCCTGTGACAAATTCAACCGACCATCGACCATTTCTATTTGTTCCTCGGTACCGCTGTGGTTTTTCCAGGTGTCCGCCGCCTGTAAAACGATCGGGCCGTCGTCGTAGCTAAACGATTCGTCGAGAACCATCTCGGCCTGAGCCGCCACGAGGCTGGCCGTAGCTGCCGCAATGATAAATCTTTTCATGGTTCAGTTGGTAAATTATTGCCGGAACGGCGCATTCCAGATCACGTCCGGGTTCAGCCCCTCGAATGTGCCCGCGCCGTTGGTTATGGAGTGCCGCGAAAAATAGGCCGAATGTCCATCGATGAACGCCAGCACGCCACCCTGTCGCTTGTGGCGCTCCGGAAACGCCCGCCACCTTGCTGCCGGGTTCACCGAGTAGTAAGGATTCCCCAGCCCCTCCGACGAGCTGAAATACATGTCCATCGTGCCGACCGTCGCCGATGGGTTGAACAAGTCGGTCGCCTTCGGCATCTTGGGGTACGGCATATACGAATTCACCGTCCCGCGCTTAAGGTCAATGTTCATCGCGTAGCTGAAAAACCCGTGGCGCCCGCCGCCCTTTAGCTGCTTTAATTCCTCTGTCGTCATCTTGGCGTTCGGGCAGTGCCAAATCTTCCCCTGCCCGCCGGGGAAGGGCAGGTTTTTGATATTGTCCTGATACACCACCGTTGGCCGCTTCCAGTACTGCACTAGCGATTTTTCGCCCATGAACGGCGGCAGCAAATTAAACCAAGCGTTTAGGTCCTTCGGCGTGCCGGAAGGCTGCGGAGCGCCGGGGTATTTGCCATTGGCGCCCATGCCGTCGCGGGGCAGCAAGTCTTCGTTCTCCACTAGATACAACTGCAGCCCCAAGCCCCATTGGCGCTGGTTCGAGAGGCAATTGGCCAAGCGCGCCTGATCCTTCGCCTTGGCCAAGGCCGGAAGCAGCAACGCAGCCAGGATCGCAATAATAGCAATGACCACCAGCAGCTCGATCAGCGTGAATGCCGTCGGGCTCGAGTCCGGTGAACACCGGTTCGCCGTGGCGGAGTCATCCGCCGAGTTGGGAAAAGCACCATCCATAGCCTCAAATACTTTGGCGGCTCAACGCCAAGGACAAATTACTACCCTTTCCTGTTTAGGCAAGATCAGCATGGCGATTGATTGATTAAGATCACAAAATAATATATTTAATTTTCTTATTCTATATGAGAAGAGATGGGGGTGGCAGTTAAACTTTTAATCTAAAAAAATGAAAATTCCAAAAAAATACAATGTTCTTGCAAATAACCAAGGTTTCTCACAGGTGGAACTGATTGTCGTAATTGTGATAGTGCTCATCCTGATGATTGGCGCGGTGGGAGCTGGAATGCTTCTGCCAGCGTTGGCAAAGGCAAAAGCCAAGGCACAGCGTATCGCCTGCGTGAACAACCTCAAGCAGGTTGGCATCGCTACTCGCATCTATGCGACGGACAATCAGGATCGGTTCCCGTGGCAGGTTCCTGCCATCGAAACCGGGCCCGACGGCAAAGAAGTCATGACCGGTGGTACCGCCGAGTATTTGGCGAGTAGCAAATACAAGGAAACCTGGAAGCACTGGCAGGCTCTCTCCAATGAACTGAGCAATCCAAAGGTTCTCCGTTGTCCCCGAGACGAAAACCGAAACCAAGTGGTTTCATTTTCTGACAGCTCCTTCGGAGGGGAAAACGGTAATCTGAGTTTCAGTTACTTCATCGGAAAAGGTGCCGATGAAGCCAAGCCCAACAACATCCTTTCTGGAGATCGCAACATCGTATTTGGCGACTACAACAATGACGATGACAACAAAGGAACTCACCAGAAGTTTGGGAAACAATTCTCCGCCACAAGGAGGCCGGAGTGGACCGAGAGCCTGCATGAGAGTCAGGGCGACATCCTCTTGTCTGACTCATCTGTCCAGCAAGCCAGCGCCTCAAGACTCGCTCAATACATGATCGATTCCAGCGACAAGGACAACGAACTCATGTTCCCGGCTGGCAAATAGAGTCTAATTGCAGGCGTCGCTTGCCCTAAACTTCATCTACAGGCTTTTGCAGAAGGCTTCCAGACGGGCCATCCCATTTTGGATGTTCTCCATGCTGGTGGCATAGCTGATGCGGAAGTTGCTGTCCGCCCCGAATGCGATGCCGGGGACGGCGGCCACCTTGGCCTCCTCGAGCAGGCGCTCACAGAACTCGCCCGACTTAAGGCCGGTCCCGGCCATGTTCGGGAACAGGTAAAATGCACCCTTGCTGTTGATGCAACTGATCCCAGGCATGTTGTTTAGCTGTCCGGCAGCGTAGCGGCGGCGCTCGTCGAACTCGCCCAGCCATTTGTCGAGGTGATCCTGCGGGCCGTTGAGCGCGGCAACGGCCCCCTTCTGCGCAAACGAGGTCGCATTGCTGGTGCTGTGGCTCTGCACGGCATTGATAGCTTGGGCAATCGGCTTGGGCGCGGCAAGGAAGCCGATACGCCAGCCGGTCATCGAGTAGGCCTTGGCCAAGCCGTGCACGATGATGGTGTGCGCCAGATGCTCCTCCGAGAAGGTCGTCACGCTGGTGAACTTGGCTCCGTCGTAAACGAGCTTCTCGTAAATGTCGTCGCTCATGATGAGCACGCCCTTCTCGACGCAGACATCACCAAGCGCCTTGATTTCATCCGTGGAGTAAACGGAGCCGGTGGGGTTACTCGGTGAGTTGAGAATGAACAGTTTCGTATTCGGCGTAATCGCCTCGCGCAACTGCTCCGGCGTGACCTTGAATTCTGTCTCATCGGTGGTGTCAAGAATCACCGGCTTGGCCCCGGCAAGTTTGGCCATCTCAGGGTAGCTCAGCCAGTACGGCGCCGGGATGATCACCTCGTCGCCAGCCTCACAGGTTGCGTAAATGACGTTGAAGCAGGAGTGTTTACCACCACAGTTGACAATAATCTGGCTCGGTTCGTACTCGACGCCGTAGTCGCGCTGGAACTTATCAGCAACCGCCTGGCGCAGCTCCGGGATACCGCTGCTCGGGGTGTACTTGGTGAACCCGTCGGCCAACGCCTGTGCGGCGGCATCTTTAATGTGTTGTGGTGTGTCGAAGTCCGGCTCACCAGCGCCGAAGCCGATGACATCCTCACCCTGGGCACGCAACTCCTTGGCCTTGGCCGAAATGGCCAGCGTCAGCGATGGCGCAAGTGAAGCCGCCCGACTGGAAATCGGATAGTCCATTTGCTTCTCTAATGTTG
>CAJWPV010000135.1 GCA_913045395.1 uncultured Verrucomicrobiota bacterium
CGCACGACGGCACGTGCTTGAGCGCGGCGGCGTGGAAGACAAGATCCGCCCCTTCCATCGCCTCCGTGAGGCTGGCCTCGTCGCGCACGTCGCCGACGATGTAGCGGAACTGGGGGTACGCCTGCTGCATCTCCCACTGCTTTTTCTCGTCGCGACTGAAGATGCGAATCCCGGCGGGGGACTGCTTGAGCAGGTGGGCGGCGACGCGGTTGCCGAACGAGCCGGTGCCGCCGGTGATCAGGATTGTGGAGCCGGAAACATTCATGCCAAGGCCGCGGCAAGTCTAGGCCCGACCCCTGTCGTTGGCAATGGACAAGGCTTGTGCTGCCGGGCGACGGGGACTAGCCTCCCTCCTATGAAAGCCATTGCCGCCGGATTCATGGCGGGTCTGGGCCTTTTGGTAGCTTCGGCCGTGTTGATCACCGAGGCCAAAGCGGCCGAGCCTCAAGCATCCGACGCCGTCCCGTTGGCCAAGCGCGAATCGGTACAGCTCGAGTTCGAGACTGAGCGTGGCTTGGCCTATCAGGTTTTTTCCAAAACGAACGACGCCGATTGGCAGCCGATTGGCCTGGTGGTCGAAGGCGACGGCAAATTGGCGACCGTTTCTTACCCCGGCGACTCCGATGGCGTCGAGTTTCGCGTGGAGACATACGAGAGGGCCGAGGCACCGGTGCCGCCCAATGGCATCGATTACAAGCTGACCGGCATCTACCGGCTGCGCGGCGAGTACAAGGTCTGTGTGGCCAAGGTGGATCGCACCACTGAGCCGGTGCGCACCGCCCACTTCACGCTTACCCAGGGGGATACCGGCGGGTCGCTCCGGTTGCTCGCCGTTGATGCCGCCGCCGGTCGGGCGCAGATCGAGGCTGGCGGCGTGCCCATGACGCTGAGTTTTCATGGCAACACATTTCAAACCGCAACGGCCAAGTCGCAATCGCAACCGCAATCGACGTCAGGCAGGCCGACGATCATCACCGCACCACCGAAGGGCGGCGTGTTCATGGCCGGCCGCGAGCCGTACTACAAGGAAGCGCAGAAAAAGAAACAGTACACCAACCGCTATTCGCTCCTCGAGAACTCGACGGTCAAGGCCATCAACCGCAGCATCCGCAACCGGCCGCAGAGCATCTTCACCCCTAGCTATCGGCAGCCGTATTACTACTACCAACCGAGTTCGCGGTATACGAAGTTGCGCATCCGCCGCCGGTAGGGCTTTGTGAACAGATTCTCAAGGCCTGTTAAGGCCTACAGTTCTTTTGTGCTTCGCTCGGCTAGGGCAGCCAGCAGCTTTTGGTGGATGTTGCCGAAACCACCATTGCTGAGCAC
This sequence comes from uncultured Verrucomicrobiota bacterium, assembly GCA_913045395.1. Taxonomy (GTDB): domain Bacteria; phylum Verrucomicrobiota; class Verrucomicrobiia; order Limisphaerales; family UBA1096; genus UBA1096. Next base: position 1,327 of record CAJWPV010000135.1, read on the forward strand.
GCATAGGATGTCCCCGGGTTCGGCTTGGGCGGTGACGTGGGTGACGATTTCGTCTGCGGTCGGGAGATAATCGGCCTTGGTGCCGGCGGTACGGATGTCTTCCATCAGCCTTGCCGGGTCGAGCCGTTCGCCCTCGGGTACTTGCTCGAGCCGGGCGATTTCGGCGACGACGACGCGCTTGGCCAAGCACAGTGCCTCGGCGAGTTCGGCCTGAAAATGGTTGCGGCGTGTGGTGTTGCTTCGTGGCTCGAAGATGGCCCAGACGCGGCGGCCGGGGTATCGCTGGTCAAGTGCCTTGAGCGTCTCGCGGATGGCGGTGGGGTGGTGTGCGAAGTCGTCGATCACGGTCACGCCACCGGTTTCACCGCGAATCTCCATTCGCCGCTGGATGCCCTTGAAGGTGTCGAATCCGGATTGGACTTGCTCGTCGCTGAGCCCGGTGTAGCGCGCGAGCAACAGTGCGGCGAGGGCGTTGCGGACGTTGAGCTCACCGATCATTGGGATGCGAAATGTCGTGTTACCAAGTCGGAACTCGGAACCGCTTTCGCTGAAAGCCAAGCCGCTGGCCAGGTCGTCGGAATTATCGCCCAAGCCGAAGCGGCGCACAGGGCAGTGGTCGATGCCAAGGAGTGGTAAGAGGTTGGCGTCGTCGGCGTTGGCGAGCAATAGGCCGTTGCGCGGGACGATGTTGATGAGACGCCGGAACGAGGTTTGGATTTCGGCCAGGCTGCCGAAGATGTCGGCGTGGTCGAACTCCAGGTTGTTGATCACCACGGCCTCGGGCAGATAGTGGACGAACTTGCTGCGCTTGTCGAAAAACGCGGTATCGTATTCGTCGCCCTCAATCACGAACCAGTCGCTGTCGGTGAAACGCGCGCCCTGGCCAAGGTTGTTTGGGATGCCGCCGATGAGGAAGCTGGGGTTGAGGCCGTTATGCTCGAGCAGCCAGGCGAGCAGCGAGGCAGCGGTCGTTTTTCCGTGTGTGCCGCAGACGACTAGCGAGCGTTTACCTTGGAGGAACCGATGTCTGAGTAGTTCCGGCAATGAGCAGTAGGCGAGATTGTGTTCGAGTACGTATTCAGCCTCGGGGTTGCCTCGGGAGATGGCGTTGCCGATGACGACCAGGTTCGGCTTGTGCGCGAGGTTGGCTTCGTCGAACGGCCGGGCCTCTATGCCACGTTCCTCGAGGAAGTTGGACATTGGCGGGTAGATGCCCTGGTCGGAGCCGCTGACTGCGATGCCGCGCTCCTTCAACGCCGCCGCGACGGAGGCCATGGCGGTGCCGCAAATGCCGACGAAATGGATGGAGCGCGCGTTTTCGATGGTTGGCCTTAATTTACTTCCCGCGGAAATGCATATTGCCTACCTCAGCGATTCGGCGAAGCCAAGTTTCAAAGCTTAATGCTCGTTTGGCCAAATGCTAGTTGTGATTGAGTTTGGTCCAAGTCAGGCCGTCGAGGTTTTTGGTTTTTGCCGGGATGATCAGGCTCGCAATCCAACCGGACAGGAAACATGTAACCGTTCCCACGGCTCCGATGGTGAGAGTATGGGCGTCGGTGTGAAATTTCACATAATATAGAACGGCCGCTGCTACGATGACCCCGGTCCAAGCGTGAACGCTTGCCGTGCGATTGGTGAATATGGCCAAGGTAAACAAGCCGCCCAGCGTACCCAGAATCAAGCCGACGTAGCCCATCAGGGTGTCCCAAAGGTTTTTGCTGTCCTGTGATGCAATGTAGATTGCCGAAACGGTGCCGAGGACACCTAGGATCAACGTGATGCGCTTGGCCAATTTTAGCAGCGATTCACTATCCCGGTCTTTCGAAAGAAAATCGGTTGTGAATGCCGTGGCAATGGAATGCATACTTGAGTCGAGACTGGACATCGCGGCGGCAAACACCCCGGCGATTACCAGCCCCGCTAGGCCGGCTGGCATTTGGTGCAGAATGAAGTGGGGAAAGATTTGGTCGATTTTTGAAATCGGTTCCAGATTTGCTGGTTGTTGTTGGAAATAGACGAACAATGCCGTGCCGACCCCGAAAAAGAGAACCGATAACGGAACGCTCAGGGCGCTGTTGGTCCAAATGGCCTTGGCGGCTTCCTTTTCGGTAGGGGTGGTGAGATAGCGTTGCACCACGGCTTGATCCGTACCGTAGCTGAGGATTTGGGCGAAGATGCCGCCGAGGATAATCACCCAGATTGTGTCGATGCCGCTTACAAAACTCAAGTCGGTGTTCACCATCTCAAACTTACCCTGCCGGGAGGCCGTTTCAATGATGGCTGAAAATCCTCCGTCCACTTCCCCTACGATAACAAAAAACGCAACCAATGCGCCGCCCACTAGGACGATTGTTTGAATGACATCCGTCCAAATAACGGCCTCGATGCCACCAAGCACTGTATAGATTGTGCTCAAAACGCCCATAGCAATAATGCAGTATATAACATCCCAACCGGTAACCGAAGACAGCGCGAGCGCGGGAAGCAATATAACTATGCCCATGCGCGCGAGTTGGAAGATGGCGAAGCTGGCGCTGCCCAGTTTTCGCAAACCCGTGCTGAACCGCATCTCCAAATATTCATAGATGCTTGTGATACCCAGGCGTCGATAAAACGGGAGGAAACAATATATAATAACCGGCGCCATTATCGGGATGGTCATGTTAAATATGAACCAAGTCCAATTCGTGGCGTACGCCTTGGCGGGTATGGAAAGATAAGTGATGGCGCTCAGCATGGTCGAAAAAATACTTAGGCCAGCTGCCCACCAAACGACGCGTTTGCCGGCTACAAAAAAATCCTCGGCGGAATTATTTTTCCGCGAAAAATAGACACCGATCCCGATGAGGACACCCATGTAGGCGACCAGTACAATCCAGTTTGTGGTGCCAAATCTTTTGTTTTGCTTGGCTAGATCTATTTTCCAGATGTTCTTAGTCCTAATGCCGGGACTGCTTTCACCGGTGGGAATAATAATCGAATTCCCCCACTGCACGGCAGTGGTTGTGACGTGGCTTCCGATGGGTACCTGTTCCGTCGCTCCCGGTGTCGTGGCATTGCGTGAGCTCTCCTCGAAGTCTGCGTATTTTTGCCATTGGTCGGTGACTGTGTTGTAGAGAAGAATGTCGCGGCTGAATCCATCGTGGGCATCCTGTATTTTTTGTTTTTCAGCATTCAGCGCGGCTGCGACCTGCTGGTTGCCTGCGGCCTTGGCGGCTGTGATTTGAGCGGACAAACTTTCCAGTGTGATAAAGCGTTTTCCATTAGCCCCGCCAAACAGCAGCAGACTGTTTGTTCCGACAGAGGCGGCGGTGCCTGCCATGACGCAACGAGGCTGAGCGTCTCCTTTGGTTTGTATGTTGTTTACTTTTTTCCACTTACCTGACTTGGGGTTGTACTTGTGAGTGTCGCTTAGCATGTGCCAGCGGCCTTGGGCATCCTTCATGCGGCCGCTGAAGATGTAGAGGCAATCAGTGCCACCGTCACTTTGAGCACTGGCAAGGAGATGCGTGCGCGCTGGGCCGTCCCACGGTGGTAGTTCGACCCACTTGAAGTCGTCCGTATCGCGCTTGGCCAAGTCGAGTGACCAAAAATTCTGGGTCGCGCCTTCGCCGCTGTTGCCGCCAGCGATGTAAATCGTTTTGCCGATCAATGCCCCGGCGGCAGCCGTTGTGCCCTTGGGCAACGGTGGGTAACTTTCGTGGATGGTGACTTGACCGCTGGCGTAGCTAAGCGCGAATACCTTGGCCGATCGATGGGTGACGCCGTCCTCCCGCCACTCGCCGCCGATGCACAGCACGCCGTCAGTGGTCGAGATCGAGACACCGTAGCCAAGCACCTGTGGGAGTTTGGCTTTGGCC
>CAJWPV010000136.1 GCA_913045395.1 uncultured Verrucomicrobiota bacterium
CTAAAGACGTTGATAGCAATGACGGCTGTTCTGATGATCGGTGTGGGAGGAACAACGCCTGTTTTCTGGCGGCCCTAAGGGTCATGCTCGCGGTGGCAATAAGAATCGTAGTGGCGGAAAGGGTCGCTTAGAGAACTGTGGTCAACGTCTTTAGACTTTGACCCGATTCGCCAAGTGTCGTGCGATACTTACCAAGTTTTGAATTACTTTAGGGTGGGCATATTCCAGGCATGCCTGCCCTTGCTTTGTTGGGAGGTCTTTTTCCCTGTTTTTTGGTCGGGAGGTGAATACTCCCAAGTGCGCCAGGATCACACATTTGATCATCGATTTGTTGACTAAAACGACCCAATTAGACCGTTTTATTGATCGGTATCGCTATTGCTATAGAAAACGGTGAGTTGTTTTATTGAGTTGAAGCATTTGATAACCAGTGAGTTCTTTAAAAGAAATCGTCCGATGCATTTCATGACAATCCATTTGCATTGGGCCATGGCTCTGCTGTTGTTTGGGATGGTGGCATCGATCGCGCCGCGCCCGGTCAAGGCGGCGGAGGGGCCATGGCGCTGGTCCAATCCCCGACCGCACGGTAACTCCATTCGCGCCATCGCGAAGGGCGACGACTTCTCGATTGAGGTCGGCGACAACGGCTCGATCCATACCAGCCAAAACATGGTACAATGGTTTCCCCGAGAGAGCGGTGTCGAGCACACGCTGCGTGCCACCGTGTTCTTCAATGAACAGGCGATTGTGGCCGGCGAGGATGGCATACTCCTTTACAGCGAGAGCGAGGAGCAGTTTGAGCCGGGCAAACTGGACAAACCGGCTAGCGGGGACTTTCGCGCCCTGGCGGCCTCGAGCGAAACCATCGTTGCCGGCGGCGAGGACGGCATGCTCTATACCAGCACCGACGGACAGAAGTGGAGCAAGCGAACCTTTAGGTACAACAACCACATTCACGCGCTGATTTGGACGGGAAACTATTTCGTTGCCGTGGGCGAGGGCGGTCTTGTGGCCACCAGTACCAACGGCAGTTCGTGGACCAAGCGTCAGAGCCGGACCAACCGCGACCTCAACGCGCTGGCCTACGTCAACAAACGTCTCTGGACGGTTGGCAATGATGGTGTCGTGCTGCTCAGTTACAATGATGGCCTGTCATGGCTCGCAGCCCAATCCGGCACCGACAAAAACTTGAACGCCGTCACCGGAACGGCATCGGAGGTCATCGTTGCCGGTGAGAATGTCGTGCGAAAGGGTGTGCTTGATTTCTTCATGTACTGGGTGGATCTGCTGGGGAACGACGACGGCACCAATCCTTCACCGCCACCTGATTGGACCTACTATTGCGCCATCGAGGTGGATGACAAATTCCTGCTCGGCGGCCGTACCGGCATGATGGTGGACAGCGTGCGTGACGAGGAGGATGACCAGTACCTGTATTGGTTCAGCGCCGACGACTCGGTGCGCAACTGGCTTTGGGACATCAACCGGGTCGGCGACCTGATGGTTGCCGTGGGCGACCACTCCACCGTGCTGACTAGCCGTGACGGCGCCTTGTGGAACCTTGAGGTCACGCCTGAGTCGGCGACTGAGTCGATCCTGCTCGGCGTCGGCGGAACCACGAACCTACTCGTCGCCGTCGGCAACCACGGCCAACTGCTGACCAGTCACAATTCGTGGACCAATGTCGTCACTCAAAATGACCTTGGCCAAGCGGTGACAAACAAGGTCAACACACTCGGCGTTGTCTGGGAGGTTGCCGATCCCAAGCCGACCGAGAACGACCTGCAGGGCGTGGCTGCGCTCGGGGAGACGTGGGTTGTTACCGGCGGCAAGGGCACGGTGTTGACGACCAGCGATGGCAAGCAATGGAGCAAGCACCAGGCACCCACCGCGGGCATCCTCACCAGCGTCTCGGCGTTCAAGGGCCGTTTTGTCGCCACCGGCGAGGACGGTGTCATCATCATTTCGCCCAATGGCGCTGACTGGATCAGGCAGACCTCCGGCACGACCGAGTGGATTTATCGCGTGCGCGCGTTCGATGACCAACTTGTTGCCGTTGGCCAGGCGGGAATTATCCTCACCAGCGCCAACGGCGAAAACTGGGCCAGGCGCGAAAGTGGCACCGACCGGTGGCTCAACGACGTCACCCGGGTAGGCGACACGTGGTATGTCATCGGCGCGAACGGCACGGTACTGACGAGTCCCGACCTCGAGTCGTGGCAGGCCAAGGGCACGATCACCGGCTTGTCGCTCTACGGCGCGTTGGCCAACAGCGGCCAGTTGCTGGCCGTGGGGCTTGAGGGAATTATTCTGCGAAAGGAAATCGTAGCGCGCACCAGCCCGATCTTGATTCGCTGGGAGCGTGCTGTTGCCGCCGATGGCGAGGTCACGAACAACTTCGACTTTCGCGGCTTCCCTGGCCAACGGTTTTCGCTCGACCGCAGCCCGGATTTGAAGGCGTGGGAACCCGGGCCGGACCTGGAGTTGCTCGACGGTTCCGGCGTGCTAGAGTACTCGAACACCACCCGCGCAGAGTGGGAGTTTTACCGCGCAAAACTTCGTTGATCACCCGCCCGGTGTCACGTCGAGCAGCGTTATTTGCATCAGTACCACCGAGTGGGCCGGGACGCGCGCGGCAAAGAAGCCGAGTTTGCCGTAGGCCAGCTTGGGCGGGATGTACAGTAGCGCTTTGCTGCCTTTTTTCATCAGCTTCAGTCCCTCGGCGGCGCCCGGCAGCACCGTTGCCAGATCCGATACTTTGATTGTTAGCGGTCTGGGCGGATTATATGAGTCGGCAAACACCCGGCCAAACTCGTTCACCTCGGAGACCAGTTCAGCGATGTAATCAAACGTGACCGTGTCGCTCTCCTTCACCAGTTCGCCGCTCCCCGGCTTGAACTCCTCGTAAATGAGACCTGAGTCGGTCGGCTTGATATTCAACACTTCCTGGATTTCCTTCATTTGCCTTGCGGCGATGTCTCGCAGCATTTGGTCGATCGCCTCCTCGGTCGCCTCGAACGCCCTGGCTTTTTCTCCCACGCGGATGATACGCATGCTCTCGATGACGACGTCGGTCTTGGGTTTACTGGGTCCGCTGACAGTCACGCCGGCGATTGTGTCCACGACGTCCATCCCCTCGACCACCTTGCCAAACACCGAGTGATTCCCGGCTCGGATGTCGGTGAAGTCGAGCCACGGCGTCGCGGTGTGCGTGATAAAAAACTGACTGCCGTTCGTATGCTCGCCGGAGTTGGCCATCGAGAGGATGCCCGGGCCGGAGTGCTTGAGATCGGGGTGGAACTGGTCCGGCAGCCAGTAACCGGGATTGCCGGTGCCGTTGCCCAGCGGGCAGCCGCCCTGGATCATGAAGTCCTTGATCACCCGGTGAAAAATCAGCCCATCAAAGTACGGCTTGCCTTCCGAGTCTACCGGGAATACCTGCGGATCCTTGCTGTAAAACTTTGTGCCTTCGGCCAAGCCGACAAAGTTGGCGGCGATAAGAGGCACCTTTTCATACTCAAGCCTGGCCAGTATCACGCCGAGGTTCGTTGTGATCTTCGCGTAAATGCCGTCGGCCAGCGTGTCGCCGCCATCAGTGACTTTGACGCGATAAAACATCGGCGTGGCGGTGAGCGCTCGCTGTTGTTCCCATTGGGTTGGTGACCCAGTGGCGGTCGCCTGGCCAAGCGTGTCCCAGTCAGTCAAGTCGGCCGAGCCCTCGATGACCAGCGTTGAGCCGGCTTCCGTGCCGCTGATCATGAGAGCAATGGCTTGGTTGGAGGCATTGCCAGTAATCGGCGAGACATCGATTGACGCGATGGTCACTTCGCCTTGAACAAGCATGATCGCGCTGGAGAGGCCAAGCGCCAGCGCAGCGAGAGTTCGTGAAAAAGCCTCCATCATGATTCGTGGCCCGGAAGTGTTGCGGCTGTGCGGACGCACGGCCATCTTTTTTGTACCTCAGCGCACGGCCAATTTTAGTTGCTGTTTTCCAGCCAATCGGTAGCGTCCCTCCCCGAGCCGCCTGCGAGATTCCGCAGTTGGGTTGTCGCCTTTTTATGAAATCTGTTATCGCAAAATCCTTTTTGGTGCCACTAGTTTCGCTTGGCTTTGCCACTGCCGCCGCCGCTCCGCTTGAGGCCCGGCTCGACGAGGGCTCCGGCACGATCACCGTCCACCGCGACGGCTTGTCCAAGCCGCTCATAACGCAGCACGCCGCCGCCGATCACCGGCCATACCTGCATCCGATTGTCGGGCCAGATGGCAACGGCGTGCTCACCGAGCACAGCCCGGGCCATCACAAACACCAGACCGGCCTGTACTGGGGCTTTACCCGTGTGAACGGCCGCGACTATTTCCATCACCCCGCCGATAATTACTGGAGGCGAAAAGGCGTGAAGGTGCTTGAGGCCAGGGGCGAGTCGGTGAAGTGGGAAACGGTTTATGACCTTCTCGATGCTGATGGTAATGCGGTGCTGACTGAGACGCAGCGCTGGACGATGCGCTCCGACAGCAACCGCCACATCCTCGACCTTGAGTGGCACGGCCGGGGGCAGACCGATGTCACCATCGGCAGATACGATTATGGCGGACTGTTCCTGCGCATGCCGTGGAAACCCGGCAGCAAAGGAGAGGCTGTCAATGCCGCTCGGAACATCAATGCCGCAGCGGAAGGAAGGCGTGCCATGTGGCTCGACGTCGGGATGGAAATCGAAGGCCGGGATGACTGGGGGCATTTCGCGATTTTTGATCACCCGAAAAACGGCGGCTATCCGCAGCCTTGGCGCGTCGACGGCCAGCTTGGTGTTGGCCCGGTACGCGCCCGTCTTGGCGACTGGAAAATCGGCAAGGGCAAAACCGAAACCATTCGCCATCAGATTCACGTTTATGGCGGCAAACTCAACGACAAAGATCTCACGCAACATTGGATGCGTTACACCGGCCAGCGCGGCACGGGCGTGCTTTGGGGGTTGGCCCAGCGTGAGGGGCGCGAGGCCAAGTTTCTCACGCCTGAGGCGGCAGTGAAAAACTCGACCATCGAGCCCGGATTTGCAGTCAACTCATGGGCTAATGAGCCGATGATCACCCAGCCGATGGCGTTTTGTTGGGATGATCGCGGCCGGATGTGGGTGGCGGAAAACCGCGACTATGAATCCCGTGGGCGAGGCTTTTCGGCCTCCGGC
>CAJWPV010000137.1 GCA_913045395.1 uncultured Verrucomicrobiota bacterium
TTGCAGACCGACCAACTGATCCTCCAGTTCCTTGATCCGCTGATCCGCCGGTGTGGCGGATTCACTCTCGGTTCCCTCGCCGGTCTTGGCGGTGTTGAGCGGTTGGGACCGCTTGGAGCCGTCGCGATAAATCGCGACACACTTGAGTCCCAACCTCCATGCCTGATCATAGGCGTCGGTGATATCCTCAACCGTGCATTCCCTAGGGAAGTTTACGGTCTTGGATATCGCGCCGCTTATGAACGGCTGGGCAGCGGCCATCATCTTCAGATGTGCCATGTAGTGAATGCTTCGCTCGCCCCGGAACGGCTTGAACGCGCAGTCAAACACATCTAGATGTTCGGGCTTTAGCCCGCTTCTACGGGTTTCCCCGTCCTCCTTGACGTCCTCGATGGAGTCAAATTCTTCCACGTGGGCGACGATCTTCTTCACCTCGTCTGCCGTGTAGCCCAGCCGCGACAAAGCCTCGGGCACGGTGCGGTTCACGATCTTCAAAGTGCCGCCGCCGGCGAGTAGCTTGTACTTCACTAGTGCGATGTCCGGCTCGACGCCGGTCGTGTCGCAGTCCATTAGGAATGCAATCGTGCCGGTCGGCGCCAACACGGTGACCTGCGCATTGCGGTAGCCATTGTGGTCGCCCTTTTCCAAGGCCGCCTCCCAGCAGTCGCGGGCGGCGTCTTTTAGGTACCCAAAATTATCGCTTGGCTGTATGTCCTCCACTGCGTCGCGGTGCAGCTGCATGACGCTCCGCATCGACTCGATGTTGTCCTTGGCCAACGGCTTGGCCACGCCGTTGCAGCGGGCATCGCGATAGCCGGGGAATGCGCCTTTCACATCGGCCATCTCCGCCGATTGCTCGTAGGCGTGCCCGGTCATGATCGACGTGATCGCACCGGCCAAGGCGCGGCCCTCGTTTGAGTCGTACGGCAGCCCGTAGCTCATGACCAGCGAGCCCAGGTTAGCAAAGCCCAGACCAAGCGTGCGGAAGATATGCGAGTTCTCGGCAATCGCCTGGGTCGGGTAGCTGGCGTTATCGACGAGGATTTCCTGCGCAGTAATGAAAATGCTCACCGCCGCCTTGAAACGGTCGATGTCGAACATGCCGTCCTCGCGCTTGAAGCGCATCAGGTTCAGTGAGGCCAAATTGCAGGCTGTATTGTTTAGGAAAACGTACTCGGAACAGGGGTTGGTCGAGTGGATCGGCTCGGTGCCCTTGCAGGTGTGCCACTTTTGAATTGGGCCATCGTACTGGAGACCGGGATCGCCGCAGATCCAGGTGCCTTCCGAGATCTTGTTCAGCAGATCGGAGGCGTTCTTCTTTTCAAGCTTCTCTCCGGTGGTCACGGCGCGCGTCCACCAGTCGCCGCCGCCGTGGGCGGACTGCATGAACTCGTCGCTGACACGCACCGACAGGTTCTCGTTTTGGTACATGACACTGCCGTAGGCGTCGCCGTTGTACGAGCCGTCGTAGCCCTGCTCGATCAGAGCCCACGCCTTTTTCTCCTCGTCCTGCTTGGCATTGATGAACTCCTCAATGTCACCGTGCCAGTCGCGGATGGTATTCATCTTGGCTGCACGGCGCGTCTTGCCACCGGAACGAACCACGTTGGCCACCTGGTCGTAAACCCGAAGAAATGACATCGGGCCGCTCGGGGCTCCGCCACCACTGATCGCTTCGCGCTTGGATCGGATCGGTGTCAGGTCGGTGCCGGTGCCGGAGCCAAACTTGAAGAGCATCCCCTCGCTTTGCGCCAACTGAAGGATCGACTCCAAGTCGTCATCAACTGACTGGATGAAGCAGGCACTGCCCTGCGGGTATTCGTACTGTGATGTGGCGCGTTTCGCCTGGCCAAGCGCCTCGTCGTAATGCCAGTTGCCCTTGGCGGAGTCGTTGCCCACGCCGTACTCGTGATGCAGCCCGACGTTGAACCATACCGGCGAGTTGAACGCGCCGTGCTGATTCAGGCACAACCACGAAAGTTCTTCATAAAAAATCTCGCCGTTCTTTTTACTGAAGTAACCATCTTGGACGCCCCAGTCGGCAATGGTACGGGCCACTCGGTGGATCAATTGCCGGACAGAAGTCTCGCGCTCTGGCACACCCTGCTCACCAAAAAAATATTTCGAGACCACCACCTTGGTCGCGAGTTGCGACCAGCCATTGGGCACCTCGACATTTTCCTGCTTGAAAATAATGTTGCCGCCTTCATCGGTAATCTCCGCCGTGCGCCTGCTCCACTCGATCTCATCGAATGGATTGCATTTGCCATCGCTAAATACCCGTTCGACCCGGATATTCGATCCTTTTTTGCCCTTGGCCGAGCCGCCCCGTTTTGGGGAGGTGGCACGTCGTGATACGCGGGAGACGGGTACGGTCAAAGATTCATTCGCATCTATCATGGGTTGTCAGATGTCTTAAGGTGTTCAGGGACAGATAACCTCGCTTTGGGGCGGTTTTTTCTTTCAACCACCATTTAAAGCTCAGTCGAGCTAGGTAACGGACAGAGGGTTACCACAATCTGTTGTGGTGGCAAGGTTTTTTTGCCACAAATTATTGTGTTTTTGGTTTATCACCCTCAACCGGCCAAGTTCCTTGCGGCCCAAGTATTTGAGGCCCAGACTCTTCGGTGACATGGCAAACTATCTGATCGAGCAACTGGACGAGGTTGAGCCGACTCCCTGCCCCTGCGGCTTGGCCAAGCGCGCTTTTGTCGACGAACCAAGTGCCGTGGCCAGTCTGCACGAGGTCGATATCAGGCAGGACTCAGCGGTCCATTACCACAAACGGACGACAGAAATCTACCTCGTGCTGGAGGGCGAAGGGCACATCGAACTGGACGGCGAACGGGTGCCGGTCAAGCCTATGACCGCCGTGTACATTAAGCCCGGCTGCAGACACCGGGCAGTAGGCCGGTTGAAAATCATCAACATCCCCATCCCGGCGTTCGATCCCGGCGACGAGTGGCTCGACGGGTGAGCCCTGCTCTTTCAGCTTGCGTCGGGCGGGCGATTGCCGATTGAATCTACCGCCCTGCGGGAGTCGTCAGGGTTACCGCGTTTTATTGCATGCACACGTTAATTCTTTTTCTGCTCGGAGTCACCTCGGTGATCAGCCTCGCATTTATCATCGATCGAGGCATTGCCTTGCGGCGCAGCTCCATCATCCCCCCAACCCTGACTGACAGCCTGGAGCATTGCCAGACGCGCAGCGACTTGAATACCCTGCTGCGGTTCTGCCAGCAGCACGAGCGCACCCCGCTGGCGAGGCTGACCACAGCCGCCATTGAGCACCTGGAGTGGGCCAAGCCGGACAACGTCGAGGCGTTGCAGACCCGCGCCCGGCACGAGGTCAGCCAGATGGAGCGAGGCCTGGTGGTTCTGGAGATCATCACCGGCATCGCGCCGCTGCTGGGTCTTGTCGGCACGGTGTTTGGGTTGATAGAGATTTTCGGTGAAATGACCTCGGACCAGGTGGACACGGCCAAGTTTGCCAGCGGTATCTCCCTGGCCCTTTACGCCACCCTCTCGGGCCTTAGCATCGCCATCCCGTCCCTCGTTGCATGGAGCATCTACAACAAGCGGGTCGAGACATTCGCCATCGAGATGGAGACCTTGCTCGACAAATTCCTGCGCCGGCAATACCCGGTCGATCCCGGCAAGTAGCCGCCATCACCGCCCATGCGATTTCTCCCCCGCAAAAACCGAAAGCCCCCCGCCGTCATCATCGTCGCGCTGATTGATGTGTTGATGGTGGTGCTCATTTTCATGGTGGTATCGACAACTTTCACGAACCAGGCCGCCGTGAAGCTCGCGCTACCGGAATCCTCACAGGCCAGTGCCACGCCGGCTGTGAGCAACGACCTCATCGTCACCGTGGCCAGGAAGCCGCCGCATATTTACCTGGGGGATGAAACAGTGGAACCCAGCGCAATCAAGGCTGAGTTAAAAAAGGCAATCGACGCCAACCCCGAACTGAAACTCTCAATTCGGGCCGATACCGACGCACCGTTTGGTCAAATTATCAAGGTAATGGATGCTGCCAAAGCGGCGGGTATCACGTCCGTGAAAGCGTTCACCAAGGAGCCCGACGGCGGATGATCGACATCCCCCCTCCCGACAACCTGCACCTCTCGTCGGCTACCGGGTGGCTGCAACTCGGCAACCCCGATGAGGCCCTGGCCGACTTGTCCAAGGTATCGGCCGAGCACAGGGAACACCACGAGGTGCTGCATCTTGAGTGGCACATCCACGCCCGCAACAAGGACTGGGAGCGCTGTGCAGAGGTAGGTGGTGTCATGGCGAAGCGTCACCCAGACGACCCTGCCGGCTGGATCAACCAGGCCAACGCTCTGTTTTACCTCAAGCGCGGCCGCGAAGCGTTTAACCTGCTCGAGTCGATACGTGGGCAGTTCCCGCAAAACGAGGCCATCCCGTACAATCTCGCCTGCTACGCCTGCCAGTTCGGCGATCTCGAACTGGCGCTGGATTGGTTTCAGGCGGCGGAGCAAGTCGGCGACCCGGATAAAATCCGCGAAGTGGCCCTGCTCGACCCCGACATGGAGCCGATCTGGGACCAGATCAGGGCCTGACCCTGCTCCGCTTGGCCAAGCGATGAGGTCAAACAACCGGCATGCCGGATTGGCTGACATCGATCCTCCTCGGGATCATCGAGGGCATCACCGAGTTTCTCCCGATTTCCTCAACAGGCCACCTGCTGTTGCCGCAGCAACTCGGCTGGCTGAAGGAGCAGTCAGGCGTTTTCAATATCGCCATCCAGAGCGGCGCGGTGATCGCGGTACTGTTCAACTTCGCCGACCGCGTCAAGCAACTCACCCTCCGCTGGCGCGAACCGGAAACGCGCGACTACCTAGCCAAGCTGTTTGTTGCGTTCGTCATCACCGGTGTCGGCGGGCTGGTCATCGACCAGCTTGGCTTCGAGTTGCCCGAGTCGGTGCTGCCGGTGGCGGTGGCGCTGCTGGTCGGCGGCGCGCTGTTTGTCGTGGTGGAAAAAATGGTCGGCGACCGGGCCAAGCTGGCGGAGGTCACCTGGGCCATTGCGATTGCGATTGGCTTTGGGCAACTGCTCGCGGCGGTGTTTCCTGGCACGTCGCGATCCGGCGCGACGATTCTCATTGCGCTGTTGATGGGCCTGCGGCGTGTGCCGGCAATCGAGTTCACGTTCC
>CAJWPV010000138.1 GCA_913045395.1 uncultured Verrucomicrobiota bacterium
GCCGGGGAGGTTTGTTTCAACACTTCGATGACGGGGTATCAGGAAATCCTGACCGACCCGTCGTACAAGGGGCAGATCATCACCATGACCTATCCGCTCATTGGCAATTACGGCGTCAACGAGCAGGATGTGGAGTCGTACCAGACGCACGCCAGCGGGTTTGTCGTCCGTGAATTATCTCCGGTCGTGAGCAATTATCGCGCGGACAGTTCGCTGGGCGAGTACATGCAGCGCAACGGCATCCCCGGCATCGAGGGCATCGACACTCGGGCGCTGACCAAAAAGCTCCGAGTCCGCGGCGCGATGAACGGCTATCTTACGACCGAGAGCGACGCCACGGTCGAGAGCGCCTTGGCCAAGGCGAAGAAGTGGCCCGGGCTGGTCGGGGTGGATTATGTGAAGGAGGTTACACACGAGTCGTCGTTTGGATGGGATGAAAATGATGAAATGAGTCCGGCGTTCCGGCTGCCCAAGGGACCGCTCGAGTCGGACGGCCGCAGCCAGCGCGACGCCATGCCGGTGGCGGATATACCGATTGTCGCCTTTGATTTTGGGGTCAAATATAACATTCTGCGCAGGCTGCGGCAGACCGGCTTCGCGGTGACTGTGGTACCGGCCAATACACCGGCGGAGGAAGTGCTCAAGCATGAACCTGCCGGTATTTTTCTCTCAAACGGCCCGGGTGATCCGGCGGCGGTGATGTATGCGGCAGAAGCGGTCGCGGCGTTACTGAAGAAAGGGCTGCCAATTTTTGGCATCTGCCTTGGTCACCAAATCCTCAGCCTGGCCATGGGCGGCAAAACGAGCAAACTGAAGTTCGGCCATCGCGGCGCCAATCAGCCGGTGAAGGATTTCGAGAGTGGCCGAGTGGAGATCACCTCACAAAACCACGGATTCACGGTGGACATCGACTCGTTGCCAAGCGAGGTGGCGGTGAACCGCATCAATCTAAACGACCAGACAGTCGAGGGCATGCGCCACAAAACCAAGCCGGTGTTCTGCGTGCAGTATCATCCGGAAGCCTCGCCGGGACCGCACGACTCGAGCGGCCTGTTTGGCGAATTCCGTCAGTTGATCGAGAAGCACGGCTGACTTGGCCAAGTACGTTCAAGTTTCATTTCGAGATACAGAAAAAGCAGGACGCTAGCGTCCTGCTTTTTTTGAGAGTTGTTGAGGCTTGGCTTATGCCTTGGCTGGCGCTTCCTCTGTCGCGGGTTCGGCTTCCTCATCCGGAAGCGGGTTGGTGCTTTCCACACGAACTTTGAGGGTGGTTTTGACCTCGGCGTGCAGTCGCAACTCGACGTCGTGATCGCCCACTGTGCGGATCGGTTCCTCTAGGTGAACCTTGCGACGATCAAGCTTGATTTCGAACTGCTCGTCGAGCTGCTCGATAATGTTCGACGGTGTGACCGAGCCATACATTTTGCCAGTGTCGCCGGTCTTGACTTTCAACTGCAATATCAAGTGCTTGAAACTTGCGGCCAGTTCCTTGGCATCCTTTGCCTCGCGGATTTCCCGAGCCAGGCGAACCTTGCGTAGCGCCTCGAGGCGGCGCTCGTTGCCCTCGGTCAATGGGATGGCCAGCCCCTGGGGCAGGAGATAATTGCGGGCGTAGCCAGTGGTTACATTGACCTGGTCGGATTCTCCGCCCAATCCATCCACATTCTTGATTAAAATAACATCAGTCTTAGACATGATTTAATTGGTTTTGCGTAAGGTTATGTTCAGAACGGGACATCGTCGTCCCCGGGGCCGTCAGCGGGCGGGCCTTCCGTGGGTTGGGAAGGCGGGGGGGCGGATTGCTGCTGAGCAGCGCCACCGCCATCGGTTTGGCCGGCACCACTGCCGATAAAGGTGAAACGCTCGAGCACCACGCCCAGTCGGCTGCGGTTTTGGCCGGTGTTTTTATCCTCCCATTGGTCGAGTTTGAGTCGGCCTTCGATGAGAATGGGGCGGCCTTTTTGCATGTATTGCCCGAGGGTCTCGGCTTGTTTGCCGAATGCATCAACGTCCACGAAGGTGGTTTCTTCCTTTTGCTGCCCCTCGGTGTCACGCCAGACGCGGTTGACGGCGAGGCCCAGCTTGGCGATCGCGGTGCCACTGGGTGTGTAACGCATCTCGGGGTCACGGGTCAGGTTGCCCATCAGGATGACTTTGTTGAAGCTTGCCATGGCTACAGTCTAAGCAGTTTGCACTTTCAAAATCAACCCGAGATTGACGCTGGCTTAGTGAAGAACACACGGAAGACGTCCTTTAGCTTGAGTAGGCGTTTTTTTAGGTCACCGGTCGCGGCAGGGTCGCCCTCGAAAGTGACCTCGAGGTAGTAGCCATCGGGGTTCTTGCGGTTGGCCACCCGGGCAAAGTCCTTCTGGCCCACGGCGTTGAACTCGCTGACCTTTCCGCCGGCCGTGTCGATCTCGGCCGAGATGAGGGTCTGCAGTTCCTCGACGGTGCTTTCACGTCCTGTTTCCTTCAGGATGATCGTCCCTTCGTATTTCGTCATCTGTCTTTTTCCCTGTTGGGGAGTAGTCCCCGTTGTAATTGTTCATGGCTTGCTGAGTGCCTTGCAACATCCAGCAGGCGAGTTGGTCTGCTGCTGTTTCCAGCACCCGTTCCAGCAGTCCGGTCTCCGCTTCAGCAAATTTGCCAAGCACGAAGCCGGAAACATCACGGTCCGGCTCCGGCCGGCCGATCCCAAGCCGAAGCCGCGCAAAATCGTCTTTCCCAAGCAATCCTTGAATGGAATCCAAGCCTCGATGGCCCCCCGTGCCGCCGCCGGGGCGCATTCGTATGGCACCGAGCGGCAGGTCGAGGTCATCGACCACCACCATGATCTGCCCGAAGGGGATCTGGTAAAACTTGGCCAATGGCACCACGCTTTGGCCGCTCAAGTTCATGTAGCCCTGTGGCTTGCACAAGAATACAGTGTTGCTTTCCTGCCTGCCTTTGGCCAAGTGGGCTGCGAATTTTTTGTTCACTTCCCACCCGGCACCTTGGCGCTTGGCCAAGCGATCGAGCACCATGAACCCGACATTGTGCCGGGTGTCGGCGTAACCCTTCCCAGGATTGCCCAAGCCCACGATCAGGTACGTCTCTTCCATACGCGGGCCTTCTCAAAGAACACGACGGTCCCGCCTACCCGGCGGCTCGCCGCTCAAATTATCAATCTTCCTTCTTTTCCCCGCCTTCGGCGGCATCTGTGCTGCCTTCTTGCTTGGCACCTTCTTCTGCGGGGGCTTCGCCCTCGGCGGCTGCCTCTTCCGCTGCTGCTGCTTCTGCTGCCGCTGCCTCTTCCGCTGCTGCCGCATCTTCCGCCTCGGCCATCATCTGCATGCGTGAGGTCATAACTGCGATTACCAGAGCCCTTGGAGAACCGATCGCGGTGACCCCTTTTGGCAAAGCGAGTTCCTCCAGGTAAATGGATTGGCCCACCTCTAAATGGCTGACGTCAGGCTCAAGGGTTTCTGGGATATCTGCCGGCCGTCCTTTTAGCGTGATTGTGTGCATCGGCGTCAACATAACCCCGCCCAGCTTCGCGCCCTCGGCGGTACCGAGAGGTCGCAGCGGGACTTGGGCAGTGACCACGCTGTCCTTAGTCAGGCGCTTGAAATCGACATGGATGAACATGTTTGTCAGAGGGTTCCTCTGGATATCCTGCACCAGTGCGATGCTTTTTTTGCCTTCTATTTCCAGTTCCACTAGGAAGTTTTTCGCCTGGGTGGATTTTACTGCTTTGCCAAACTGCTTGGCTTCGAGCTCGACGGTCTGTGGTTCACCGTTGCCGTAAACAACGCCCGGCAGCCCTCCGCCTTGGCGAACTTTTTTGCTGCCTGTCGTTTTAATCAACGTCCGCGGACTTGCGGCCAACGAGATTGCTTTCATGTAATTTTACCAAAAACTGCCTCCCACGGCGGCCCTCAGGTGGTACGCGCTCCCTTGAACCGGAACAGGGAGTTCACCGAGGAATTGTTGTGTATTCGCTGGATGGCTTCCCCCAGCAACCCCGCAACAGATAGGGTGTTTATGTTCAACCCCTCGATTTCAGGGCGGGGGACTGTATCAGTCGTTATCAGTTCGTCAATACAAGAGTTCTTCAGCCGATCGATTCCCAAATCATTGAGAATTGTGTGCGAAACGCAGGCCCTGACGCTTATCGCCCCACGCTCCTTGAGAATGGCCGCGGCGTTAACAAGTGTGCCGGCCGTTTCGGTGAGGTCATCAACCAAAAGAGCGTTTTTGCCTTCAATATCGCCGATAATGCCCACCGATTCCGTATCAGTGGCGCTCGTGCGGCGTTTCGCAACGATCGCCAGGTCGGCCCCGAGCATTTCCGAGTAGGCGTGGGCCATTTTTAGCCCGCCCACATCCGGACTGACTACCACTTGGTTCTCCTTTTTGGTGTATTTAAGATAGGCGAAGATCACCGGCGAGGCGTACAGATGATCCACCGGGATGTCGAAAAAGCCCTGAATCTGCTGGGCGTGCAGATCCATCGTCAAAATGCGGTTGGCCCCGGCAGCCACCAGCAGATTGGCCACGAGCTTGGCCGAGATCGGCACGCGCGGCTGATCCTTCCGATCCTGTCGGGCGTAGCCGTAATACGGCAGCACCGCTGTGATGCGGTCGGCGCTGGCCCGCTTGAGCGCGTCCATGATGATGAACAGCTCCATCAAGTGATGATTTGTCGGCGGGCAGGTCGATTGAATCACATAGACATCCTCACCTCGGACGTTTTCCTCGATCTTGGCAAACGTCTCTCCGTCGGGGAAGGCGGTGATGGAGATTTTGCCCGGTTCGATACCAATGTTACCGCAGATGGCATCGGAAAGCGGGAGGTTGGAACTACCGGCGAATATTTTCACGTCAGGTTTAGAAGTGGTCGTGGTTTTGATTTGTGCTGCAGATCAACCCTGCTCGCAGCCGCGAAAAGTAACAATTGGCAAACACCAATCAAGTGCATTCGTGCCCTTGGGAATAAATTTATCCAGACGGCATATACTCCGCTTGGCCAAGCGCTAAAACTGGTCGAGGAACCGGAGGTCGTTTTCGTAGAACAAACGGATGTCGCTGATGCCGTAGCGGATCATCGCGATGCGCTCGATGCCGAAGCCAAACGCCCAGCCGCTCCATTCCTCGGGGTCGTATCCGACGTTTTCAAAAACCGCCGGATGCACCATG
>CAJWPV010000139.1 GCA_913045395.1 uncultured Verrucomicrobiota bacterium
CCCGGCGTGCCACGGTCGCTGCCGCAGGCGTGAAAGTGTCCAAGGTGTTTGCCAGCGGCGCGGATGGCCTTGCCCTGGTTTTTCTCCTCGATGTTCATGTGGAACGTGTCGAGGTGAAGTTTCAGCGCCGGGCTGCCGACCGCCTTGATGAGGCGCAGCCCCTTCTCACACGTATTGAG
Source organism: uncultured Verrucomicrobiota bacterium (assembly GCA_913045395.1). Taxonomy (GTDB): domain Bacteria; phylum Verrucomicrobiota; class Verrucomicrobiia; order Limisphaerales; family UBA1096; genus UBA1096. The sequence goes on from CAJWPV010000139.1 coordinate 180, forward strand.
AAAGTCGGTCTCAAAACGGTTGAGCGGCTCGACACAGATTTGCACCCCTTTTTTCTCGGCGTAGGCGGTGAGTATCTTGAGGTTCTTCACCACGAGAGCGAACTCCTTTTTTTGATCCTTAGCCTCCACGGCATCGGCCTTGCCAACCACGGAGTAAACCGGGCCGATCAATGACGGGCAGTCGAGGTTGACCATGTGGTCGATGAGTGCTTTGCAGTACTTCATCGCCTCGCGCTGATCCTTCGCCGAGCCACGGAAATCACGTCCCGGGCCCATGCAGGCGCAGACCGAGCCGCAGACCAGGCCGGCGCGATCGAGTGCTTTTTTGACCTTCACCGAGTCGATGTGCTCAGGCGCCTCGATCGGCAACTCAACGGTGTCGAAACCCCACTTCTTGAACTTGGAAAATAGCCGGGTACTCTGCGTCACGAACGGCGACACGAACAAAAATGAATTAATACCGAATCTCATGATGAATCCTGTGAAAGGCGGAACCTACGGAAAGCCAGCCGCCGATTCAATGCCGAAATCCTTCCGCTTGGCCAGACGCCCGCCCGAGGACTACCGCCAGTCGAGGTGATCCGGCAGGCGGTTGAAGTTCTCCGGCCCGGCTGGCGTGACCGCCACCATGTCCTCGACACGCACGCCGCCGAACCTGGCCGAGTACAAACCCGGCTCAACCGTGAACACCTCGTTAGCCAAGATTTCGCCGCCGCCATCCGAGAGCAGGATCGGCTCGTGGACATCCAGCCCGATCCCGTGGCCGGTGCCATGACGCATCGAGATGAACCCGTCATCCGCATTCTCCGGCGGTAACCCCATGACATAGCCGCTGCCGGTGATTGACGCAACAGTCGCCTGGTGCACTGTGTCGCCGGTTGCTCCCACACGCAACGCGGCGATGGCTTCAGCCTTGGCCTCCATCACGGCAGCATGCATTTGCACCAACTCCGGCGACGGCTCGCCGTTCACCGCCGTTCGGGTGCAGTCGCCCCAGTAACCGGTCTCATTGTCGCGCGGGAAAATGTCGATGATCACCGGCAGACCGGTCTGGAGCGGGCCGGTGCCATGATGATGACAATCAGCCACGTGCGGCACTGTCACGACAATCGAGTCGTGATGATTGGAAAAGTTTTTGCCGATTAAAAAACTTGTGATTCGTTGACGCACCAACTCCGAGGTCAGCGTCGTGTCACTGTCGCGCAACACCCCGTCCACATCCGGTGTCGCCGCGCAAATCATCCGGCAGGCAAATCCTATCGCCTCCTCAGTGACCGACTGCGCCCGGCGTAAGTGCGCCAACTCCTCCTCCGACTTGGTGCGCCGATCCAGAACAGCCAGTTGTGGATCGTACTCAACCTCGATTCCGGTGTCGCGAAGGTGCGCGGTAAAGATCATCGGCAACGAACCATCCGTACGCACCCGGTCAATACCATTGCGGCGAAGGCACTCGGCGCCAGCCTGAGCGAGCGCGGTGTCGCGGTCACCTGATAAACCACCCTCCGGCTCGTAGTCGGCGGCACAACCGATCTCATCAGCCCGGGCGTGTTTTCGGGCAAGACCCATCTCGATATCGCGCACGAGAAGGATGGAGCTGGAACTGCCGTCCGGCTGCGGCAGACTGATATAAAATACCGCATCACCAACCGAAAACTGGATGCGATGCCGCACATTCATATTGGTGGCCGGCACACCACCGAGAACAAACGCCGAGTCGCTGCTCATGGTTACCTCTATAGATTTAACGGTAAATTCTTCGCGCCAAACCAAGCGCGGCAAACATAACCAACTGCAAAAATATCCGAATCATTTTTTGGCATTTAGTTTGCCGGTGAGAAACTGCATAAGCGATTCTCTCCCGTCCTTGATGATCAAGTTTGCGCCAGCCTCCTTGGCCCGCTTTTCTAGTACATCGACAAAACGCTGGCTATGGACGCCCTGCCCTTCCTTACCGGGTGAGAAGTGCATAGGTGGGTCGTTCTTATCCATGTTTCCGAGCATATCCATATCCTTGCGCAGTTCGTTGAAACGCTTTTCACCAAGCTGAGCTTTCGAAGATTTCACCATACCCCAGTACGGTGTTTTGTCCTCAGGCAAACCGAGAATCTGCGGCCATTGGATGACATCAAATGTTGCCTGAACCCAAAAACCACCGGCAGCGGTCAGGCGACTCGACTCGCGCAACACCGGGTCCTTGGAATTGGGGTCCGCCTGATCGTCAATAGTCGCCAACCAGAGACTCGCACTGGCGCCGGCCGACTCGCCGTAAGACGCCACACGAGTTTTGTCCAGGTTGTATTTCTTTGCGTTGTGCCGGAGGAACTGCACTGCCCGTGCACAGTCATTCATGATCTCGTGCAACATCGCCTGGTTTAGTAGCCGGTACTCCACGTCGGCATACGCGATTCCGGCTGCATTGCATACCGCAGCCGTTCGACTGTGCGTTTTTTCGCGGATATCCCCAACCACAAAACCACCACCGTGATAATGCAACACCAACGGAGTGGGTGACTTGGTTTTCGGTAGCCAAAGGTGCAACACCTGCCGTTTCTCTTTTCCATACGGGATCAGCTTGTGATCCGCCTCTTTAGGCTCGATCGATTCCTGCGCCTGCGCTTGGCCAAGTGCGGCCACAAGTGCTAATCCAATCGTTGTAATTCGATACTTCATTAAAATGTTATGAAAACTGGTCCACGACTGCGGCAACAAAAACAATCCAGCCAATGATACAAAATGTAGCAAAGATCGCGCAGCGAAAACCCAGGTCGCGCCGAACGGCAAACCCGTATATCGCCGGAGCCAGTGGAGAAAAGAAAATATTCAGGCAACCCCAAAGAGTGCTCCCACGAAAACCAACCACGATGCCCCAAATCCACCCCGCAAGGTTGAGTAACAAGACCGAAAAAAACGCTATGCTCCAACCAATTATTTCCGGCCAATTCGGCGGCGGGTCATGCAGAATATGGCCTTCCGACTCTCCATCAAGCTGTCGCCTTACTGACTCTCTACGCTTGGTTACAAAATACTTTATTGGATGCTCTTCGTACCACTTCGGACTATCTGCCAACACTCCGTCGAAGCCATCAGTGGCCTTAGGGCCATTGATCTTAACCATTGGCCGAACAAATTCTCCCACTTTTTCAATCTGCTGGTGCATTTTATCCTCAGCGAAGATACTGTTTAGATAGGTGTCCAGATAATCGTGATATGTCTTCTTGTGCCGTGGAATGTTCAACACGCGCTCAATCAGTATGTGCCCTTTGCCGCCAGGATGATCAATGCTCAACTTGCGGCGCGTCTCCGGCGTCCCATTGAAAGGGAACACGCCAAACGAGATATCCATGTCCCATGGAAAAAACTGAAACTTGTTCGAATCCGGCTCAAGGTAAATGTAGTGATTCTGGGAACCACCAAGAAAACTGTCGAGGTTTGTAAGTAGAACATTTACAGCCAGGAACCTAAGGAACTGGTCGACATCAAGGTAACTCTCGACCTTTTCTTCGAACGCATCATCCTCGGACTTGTGGATCAACCTCGCGAACTCGATGACACGTTTTTTTTGTTCCTCGCTTGGCTTGGTCTTGGGGACAAAGCCGACCTCGTACTCATCCCATTCTTCCCCAAAATACCGGAAAGCGCCAAAGGTGCTCGGCTTCATCAACAATCCCTTCGCCGAGCCATAACGGTCCTTGAGAAACCGCTTGTCCACCTGCTCAATCACCGTGTAGAGCCCATGAGGTTGACGATCGACTTTGCCAGGAATGGTCAGGCTGACCTTCGCGTATCCGACCCGGGAACAGTGAATCCCCGCCTCACGAAATAGCTCATACGACAACGGCTCACGCATCAGGGACGGGTCGGTGCTGTTATTGTTTAGGTTTACCTTGGTCAGGTCTCGGAACTCCAGCTCATCATCGTATTCGTTGAAATCGATCTTGAACGACAATCGCCTTGTCACATCACCCTCAACATATTCAAGGAATGTCCCGTTCCCCTTGTAGCGCAGACCGATCCCTTTAACCGTTTCGCCGTCGATCGTGATCTCCGCTTTACCATACTGGTGATCGACACCCAGATAACCGGCTAGTCCAGGCCGTGTCGATTTCTCACTGCGAAAATGCCCACCGGTCAAGGCGTCCGCCATCAGACCTTGGATTGCCACACCAAAATCCATTTTCGTCCCCTTGGGTGGTTGCAACTTGGCCCATTCCTCCGGTTCGATCCGAATATGGACATCAATGACGTTGTCCAGACCAAAGAGCGACTCCGGCCCGGCGGACGGCTTCTCCCCCTGGCCAAGCGCCTGTCCAAGTGACATCGCCACGGAAAGAAAAATCACTGAGTGAAAACGACTCATGAATGGTAAACGGTTACAACCACCGCAGGGCACAAGTTACAACCAGCCACGGAAAGAAGCAGCCAAATAATCAATCGCGCACACTGCGATCAATCGACAAGGCGAATCTCGCCGTTTGCAACCTCGATGTTCAGCGAGTGGAGGCTGGCACCGGCGCAAGGGCCCTCGATGCATAGACCGGTTTTTGGGTGGTACATTGCGCCGTGCGTTTGGCAGACGAACAGGCTCCCGTCGCTGGTGAAAAACTCACCGTCGCCGTAATCGAGGGTCAGCGGCTGATGGCGGCAGAGGTTCTCGTAGGCAACAATCTGACCCTTGTAGTTGGCCACGAAGGCATCCACACGAATGCCGTCGCGCTTAAATGAAAACCGCTTGGTCGTCCCCTCGGGCAGGTCGTCGAGCTTGACGAGTTTTTTACGCATCAGCCCTTTGCCAAGGCGACGCCCTCGTTGAGGCTACCGCGCCGATAACCCCTTGTGTCGAGTGTGACATCAGTGAAACCGGCCTCGCGAAATTGAGCGGCAACGTTGGCCATCATTTCCTCTCCAACGAATCGCTCCATCTCCGCTTGGCCAAGCTCAAACTTGGCCAGCGCGCCGCCGGGTTGCTCGTGATGACGCACACGTACTTCACTAAA
>CAJWPV010000140.1 GCA_913045395.1 uncultured Verrucomicrobiota bacterium
TTCGCGGCTGACACAGGGCGATCCCTCGGTGGCGATTGGGCTCGAGTTGCAGATTATCGCCGCGGTGGTCATTGGCGGTGCAAGCCTGAGCGGCGGCGCGGGCAGCATCCCCGGCTCGGTCATCGGCGCGTTCATGATGGCCTGCCTCGCGAACGGCTCGAGCATCAAGGATTGGCCCAACTACATGCAGGAAATCATCATCGGCGTGGTGATCATCCTCGCCGTCGGCATGGACAAGGTTGAGCCGTTCATCCAGCGCCTGTTCAAACGGCAGTCGTCGTCGAACTGACCCACGCTTGGCCAAGCGGCTGGGGCGGTTTAGGATGCAGCTTTCGGTGGCCAAGGGGTTTATAATAATAGCCGGGGCAAGGGAGCATAATCTCAAGAATCTGACGCTTGAGATTCCCCGTGACAAGCTGGTGGTGATCACCGGGCCAAGCGGCTCGGGCAAGTCGTCGCTGGCGTTTGACACGCTTTTTGCCGAGGGGCAGCGGAAGTACGTCGAGACACTCTCGTCGTACGCCCGGCAGTTTCTTGATCAACTGCAGAAGCCGGACGTCGATCACATCGAGGGGCTCTCACCGGCAATCGCCATCGAGCAGCGTTCCTCTGGCGGCAATCCGCGATCGACCATCGCCACCACAACCGAGATTTACGACTACCTGCGGTTGCTGTTTGCCAACGTCGGCCAGGCGCACTGTCCGGAGAGCGGCGAGCCGATTTATCGCCTGAGCACGAGTGACATCATCGAGCAACTGCTCGCGCTGCCGGAGGAAACGCGGGTGATGCTGCTCGCGCCGGTGGTTGAGAAACAGAAGGGCGAATTTCGTGACGTGCTGGAAAAACTGGCCCGTGAGGGGTTCGTGCGGGTGCGAATTGACGGCGAGTTGGCGGAACTCAAGGCCAACACGCGCTTTAAGCTCGATCCAAAGAAAGCGCACTCGATCGAGGTCGTGGTTGATCGACTGGTCGTGAGCGACAAGGCGCGAGGCCGCTTGAGCGACTCAGTCGAGACCTGTCTTAAGTGGGGTGAGGGCAAAATAATCGCGCTGCACCAAGCGCCTGGCCTCGACCGTTCGCAATGGCTCGAGAGCAAGCTGTCGAACCGACTGGCCAGCCCGGCCACCGGCAAAAGCTACGAGCCGATGACGCCGAAACACTTCTCGTTCAACTCGCCGTACGGTGCCTGCCCTGCCTGTTCCGGGCTTGGCCAGCGGCCGGTGTTCGACGATGGACTGATGGTCGGCGACCCTGAGAAGTCGCTCGCGCAGGGCGTCATCCTGCCTTGGACCAAGGGCGGCGCGCGAATGGTCGCCCACTACAACGGGTTGCTGAAAAATTTGGCGCGTCATTATGGGGCGGACTTGGCCAAGCCGTACCGCCGTCTGGCCAAGCGCTTTACGGAGGTGCTGTTTCACGGCTCGGGCGACGAGGTGATCGGCTTTCAATTCATCCGCAGTGGCAAACAAACGACGACGACCAAGCCGTTCGACGGCATTTTGGCCAATCTCAACCGGCTGTACGAGGAGACGAGCAGCGAGACGACGCGGCGGCGGCTCCGGGCGTTCATGAGTCCGCAAACCTGCGAGGCGTGTCAGGGCCAGCGGCTTCGCGAAGTGGTGCTGGCGGTGACGCTGCGCAGCGCGAAACAGCCTGAGGCGAAGTCCCGTTTTGGTGAATTGTCGATCATGGATGTCTGCCGCCTGTCGATCGACGAGGCGTTGCTATTTTTCGAGGCATTGGAGCTGGACGCGCTTGGCAAAAAAATCGCCACCGACGTGGTGCGCGAGATCACTTCGCGGCTCGGTTTTTTGCGGGATGTCGGGCTGGGCTACCTGACACTCAACCGCACGAGCGGCACGCTCAGCGGCGGCGAGGCGCAGCGCATCCGCCTGGCCACGCAAATCGGCGCGGGGCTGGTGGGCGTGCTGTACATTCTCGACGAGCCGAGCATTGGCCTGCACGCGCGTGATAACGAGCAGTTGCTCGCCACACTCGAGGGACTGCGCGACTTGGGCAACACGGTACTGGTTGTCGAGCACGACGAGGAGACGATTCGCCGGGCCGATCACGTCATCGACATGGGGCCAGGCGCCGGCCTGCACGGCGGGGAAGTGGTGGCGGCGGGCCCGCTCGACAGGGTGCTCGCTCACAAAAAATCGCTGACCGCGAAATATCTACGCGGCGACTACAAGATTGATGTGCCGGACAGCCGTGTCGGGCCGAATAGCGCACGCGGCTTTCTCGAGGTCACCGGCGCATCGGAGAACAACCTGAAGGACGTACACCTGAAAGTACCGCTGGGGACGATCAGCTGTGTGACCGGCGTTAGCGGCTCAGGCAAAAGCACGCTGATCGACGACGTGTTGCGGCGGGCGTTGTTTCGCAAGTTTTATAACTCAAAGGAGCGTCCCGGACGATTCGAGGAACTACGCGGCGAGGAAGCGTTGGGCAGGGTGATTGTTGTGGACCAGTCGCCGATCGGCCGCACGCCGCGCAGCAACCCAGCAACATACACAGGCATCTTCAACCAGATTCGCGATCTGTTCGCCAGTTTGCCGGCGTCGAAGATCCGCGGGTATGGAATAAGCCGCTTCAGCTTCAACGTCAAGGGCGGTCGCTGCGAAAAATGTCAGGGCGGTGGAGTGCTCAAGATTGAGATGAATTTTTTGCCGCCGGTGTACGTGAGCTGCGAGTCGTGCAACGGCCGGCGCTACAACCGCGAGACCCTCGAGATTCATTACAAAGGCCGCAACGTCGCCGACGTGCTCGACATGACCGTGGACGAGGCGATGACGTTTTTTCGAGCGTTCCCAAAGATCTGCGATCCATGCGCGACGTTGTCCGAGGTCGGGCTGGGCTACCTCAAGTTGGGACAGCAGGGCACGACCCTAAGCGGCGGCGAGGCTCAGCGCGTGAAACTGGCGACCGAGCTGACCAAGCAGTCGCGCGATCACGCGCTGTTCATTCTGGACGAGCCGACAACCGGGTTGCATTTTCACGACATCGCGCGTTTGATTGATGTGCTGACACGGTTGCGCGATGCGAACAACACGCTGGTGGTCATCGAGCACAACATGGACATCATCAAGTCAGCGGATTGGGTGATTGATTTGGGGCCGGAGGGAGGCGACGATGGCGGCAGGATCGTGGCGGAGGGCCCGCCTGAGAGGATCGCAGCCGCGGCGGGCAGTCACACGGGCCGCTTTCTCGCCGCGGCGCTTGGTATGGAACATTTGCTGAAGAAACAATGAGCCGGTTGGTGCAATCGATGGTGGGCCGGATGCCTGCCCTAGGCTTGGCGCTGGGTCTGGCTGTGCCGGCCACGATTGGCCAGGCGGAAGATCCGCAGGCCAAGGCCAAGGCCAAGCTGGCGTTTGACGTGGCCAAGCGCTTCTTCCGCGACGGCATGTTCACCACGGCAGTTGAGCGGTTCGATGCTTTTGCAGAGGCGCATCCCGGCTCGTCCGCCCGGGCGGAGGCGGTGTTGCTGGAGGGACAGGCCCGGTTTCAGCTTAGCCAATTTGAAGCTGCGGCAGCCAAGTTGACGGCCGGGCTGCAGAGTGCCGGCCCGTGGACGGATCGTTATCTGTTCTGGATCGGCGAGGCGCAGTTTGCGCTTGGGCGATTTCGGGAGGCGGCGGCCAGCTATGGCCAGTTGATCGAGAAGCATCCCGTTTCAGAACGGGCCTTGACGGCGGCCCTTGGCCAAGCGCAGTCGCTCTACAAACTTGGCGATCTGAAAAAGAGCATCGCCACACTTGAGCCGGCGGACGGGCCGTTTCAGCGCGCGGCCAGCGCACGGCCAGGCGACCCTTTGATCGTTGACGGACGGTTGCTGCTGGCCAATGCCTACTTCGACCTTGGGGAACTGGGCGCGGCGCGACTGCTGCTCGAGAACCTGCCGGACACGGGACTCTCGCCGGAGCGATACTGGCAGAAGCATCACAAGCTGACCTCGGTGTACCTCAGTGAAGCCAGACTTGACCGTGCCTTGGACGGTGCCACGAACCTGGTGCAACTGGCCAAGGGAATTGCCGACCCGGTGTTTGCAGCCCGGTCGGCCGATTTTCACGGCGACGTACTGCGGCGTATGAGCCAGCTGGACGCCGCTGTCGTGCTGTACGAGCAGAATTTGGCCACCAACGTTCCGCCTGACTGGCGCCGCTCGGCGCTGCTGAAAATTGTCGATCTTTACGTCGAGGAAAACCAGCTAAGCAATGCGGTGCAGCGGTTGCAGCGCTTGTTCATCCGCCACCCCGGCGATCCCGCGACCGGGCTGTCGCACCTCACTCTGGGCGAGCTGCGGCTTCGGCAGTTTTACGAGCTGCCGGATGCGAGCCGACTCAATTTCACCAACCTGCTTAGCGAGGCGTTGGGGCATTTTGACGTCATTCTGAAGGGCGATGCAGATGTGGATTTGATAGGCAAATCGTGGCTCGGGCGTGGCTGGGCGCTTTGGGAGTGGGGGAACCTGTCCGGCAAGGGCTTTCAACTGAGTTTGGCGCAGCAGGCTTATTCGAACGCTGTGACCGGGTTACCCAAATCAAGGGAGCAAGCCATCGCGCAATTCAAAGTGGCCGACTGCTTGTTCCTTAGGGCGGACTATGCCGCGGCTTCGAGCAAGTACTGGGCGGCGATCAGCATTGCCACCAACACCTTCGGATTCGACAACCGGCTCGTAGACCAGGCGCTGTATCAAATCGTGCGAAGCGGTGTCGAGCGGCAGGATCTGCCCAGTGCAAGCCAGGCCGTGAGCAACCTGATCGAGTGGTTCCCGAGCAGTTTTTACAGCGACCGCAGCCTGCTGCTCTACGGACAGGCGCTGAACGGGCAGGGTAAACCGTCCGAGTCGCGTACCGTGCTGGCTTCGTTCGCCAAGGTGTTCTCGAAATCCACCCTGCTACCCGAGGCACAACTGGCCATCGCGCGGACGCATGTCATGGATGGCAGTTGGGTGTCGTCGATTCTCGAGTACGCCCGCTGGGTGACCAACTACCCGGCGCACCCGGCACTGGCGCAGGCGGAGTTCGACCGCGCCTGGCTGAACCATCAGGCCGGCAACTCGACCAGGGCTTTTCAATTGTTCACCGATTACGTGGTGCGCTTTCCGACCAACCAACTCGCGCCGGTGGCGCAGAAGTGGATCGCCGACCACCAGTTC
>CAJWPV010000141.1 GCA_913045395.1 uncultured Verrucomicrobiota bacterium
CGTTTGCCGCTCTTGCGGTCGAGGCAATGCAGCCGCTTGTCGCGGCAGCCGACCAACACGCGATCCGCCGTCACCGCAGGCGAGGAAATGTAGGCGAAGGCGCGGTCCTTGTATTTCCAGGCGATCCTGCCGCCCTGTATGTCGATGCAGAGAAACTCATTCTCGTAATGGCCAATATACGCCATGTTATCGACCACCGCTGCTGAGCCGACGATATACGCCTCGGCGTCGATCTGCTTCTCCTTTTTGCCATCGGCTAACTGGATGACATGCAGCACGGCATCGCACCCGCCAAACGCCGTTCTGCCGGAGGACACCGCTGGCGAGCCGTTAATGTAGTTAGAGGTCTCGTAATGCCAGTTGCTCTTCCCGGTCCCGAGGTCCAGAGAGTAGAGCCGGAAGTCGTAGCTGCCGACGATCAGCGCCGGCTTGGCTTCGCCGCCGCTTGGCTGAAACAAGTTCGGCGCGCCGAGCACGCGATCCTCCGTCTCGAACTTCCAAAGCAGCTTCCCGTCCTTGGCTGAGAGCGCGTACACGAACCCGTCCGATGAGCCGAAATAAACTCGGCCGTTGTCTACCAGCGGCGATGACTCCACGATATCCTCCGTCTTGAATGACCACAGTTTTTTGCCGGTCTTGAAATCCAGCGTGTATAGATGGCCGTCATCACAGCCCACATACACCTTGCCGCCGGCGATCGCCGCCGTGCTGTGGATGCCCTCCTGAGCCTTGAACGTCCAAAGCGGCTTGAGCGCCGGGCCCAGCTTGCTTTTCGACACGCCGGTGAGCGATGCCGTGCCGCGATACATCGGCCAGGCATCAGCCGGGGCGGCATCCACCCCTGCCGTTTGCCCAAGCGTTTGCCCAAGCGTCGACAACAAAGCCAAGAAAGCGATTAAGAAATGTTTCATGACAAAAACCGGGCCACCCCCCCCAAGCCCACTTGACCAAAAGCCTGCCGAAGGCCCGAAAATAAGGCAATAAAAAATACCACGTACACGTACTGTTTTCCCGTGCTGTATTTTTGTGAGATGGCAATTTTTTGGAGGAACGCGCTCTGTTCTGCCTGTTTTACAATGAAAAGGGAAGGCGTCCGTCGCGAGGATTTACCGGCTCAATACCGGTATTTTACGCAATGGCAAAGCCGAAGGGTCAAACGTTGACCTGCTCGCCGTAGTCGTCGGGGGAGAGTAGGTCGTCGAGTTCTTTGGGATTTGCCAGATGAATCTTGAAGAACCAGCCGTCGCCGTAGGGATCCTCGTTGACGGTACCCGGCTCGGTGTCGAGGGCGTCGTTGGTCTCGATGACCCGGCCACTAACCGGCGCGTAGATGTCGCTGGCGGTCTTGACCGACTCGACCACGGCGCAGGGATCGCCGGCGGTTAATTCGCGGCCAATCTCAGGCAACTCGATGAACACCAGCTCCGTCAGCTCATCCTGTGCATGGTCGGAGATTCCGATGATGGCTGTGTCGCCTTCCACGTTCACCCATTCGTGGGAGCTGGCGTATTTCAGGTTGGTCGGTATGTCTGACATCGCGGCGTTTTTCTAACGAACGAATGGGCCAGAGGTCAATCCAGTTTTCGAAAAATAGGCCGCTTGACCACCTGCGCCAGAAAGCGGCGGTTGCGGATCTCGATCTCGATGTCGGTGCCGGACTTGGCGTGGGCGCTTTCGACGTAGCCCAAGCCTATGCCGCAGCCGAGCGACGGGCTCTGCATGCCGCTGGTCACCTCGCCGATTTCCCGGCCAGTTCCGTCGGCGGCAAAGATTTTGTAATGCTCGCGAGGCGGCGCGCTCTTGCTGGTCATTTTGAAACCGATGCACCGGCGGGAAACGCCGTTCTGTTTTTGTGCTGCAAGAGTTTCCCGTCCGATGAAGTCTGGCTTGTCGAGCGCAACGGCCCAGCCAAGTGATGCCTCGATCGGCGTTGTCTCGGCTGTCAATTCGTGGCCGTAGAGCGAGTAGCCGGCCTCGGTACGGAGTGTGTCGCGCGCTCCGAGGCCGGCTGGCATGAGGCCTAGTGCTGGGCCAAGTGACATGAACTGTTTCCACAATGACACCACGCGTTCGTTGGGTACGACCAGCTCGAAACCGTCCTCGCCGGTGTAGCCGGTGCGCGACACCCAGGTGGTCGCGCCGCTGAAGTCGAGTTCGGCGATCTGGTTTTTCTGCAACTCGACGGCTGCCGGAAAAACGCCGGCAATGATTTCAGCCGCTTTCGGGCCCTGCAACGCCAACGCTGACAGCTCGCCGGAGCGGTTGGTCATCTCGAGTTGCAGCGACTTGCTGTTGGAGTTGCACTGGGCCTTGATCCACATCCAGTCAACCTCCAACCGCGAGGCGTTGACGATGAGCAGGTAGCGGTCTTGGCCGAGTCGGTAGGCGTAGAGGTCGTCGATGACGCCGCCGTTGTCCTGGCAGAGAAGTGAGTACTGGCCGCTGTCGGGCTCGAGCTTGGCCAGGTCGTTGCTCAAGATGTGATTTAGGAACTCGAGCGCGTCCGGGCCGTCGAATTGGAACTCGCCCATGTGCGAGATGTCGAACAGGCCGGCGGCTTCGCGGACGGAGCGGTGCTCCTGCGCGATGCCGGAGTACAGTAATGGCATTTCCCAGCCACTGAACTGGACCATCCGCGCGTCAAGCGCGGTGTGGGTCTCGAAAAGTGCGGTGCGTTTAAGGCCGTTTTTCTCCATGTCCGTAAGCCGGGCAGTGTAGGCGCCTGGCCAGGCGCGCAAAAGCTTTCGGCTTGATTAGGGGCATTTTTTGGCCGGAAGAACGGGTTGCTTTCCGGCGATAGAGTGTCATTCTCCGGCCTGTTTTGTGTAACTTGGCCAAGCGCCAAGACGTAGTAATTTTGTTCGATCGACCGATTTTGAACCAAAGAAAGCAATGAAAACGTTACCTTTTCTTACCAAGGCAGCCAGCGGAACTCTCGCGGCAACCGTGATTTTGGCCGTTGGTTGCGGCCAGGCTCCCGATTCCGGGGAATCCTCCGCGAACTCAGCCAACATCGAGGCGCTTCAAAAAGAGAACGCTTCGTTGAAAAAGCAACTGGCGGATACGCGGTCGCGCATCGACAGCTTGACAGCCCAACTCAATGGAGCCGATGCACCCGTTGTGGATAGGGGACTGTCGGCGGAGGAAATCATCGACGAGTTGATGAATGTCAAATTGACCACGAAGAACCGGCGGGCAGCCGAGCGTCGCGTGCAGTTCCTGTTCGAGAGCCTCATCCAGCAGGGCGATGCCGCTGTGCCGCACATTCGCGCCTTCCTGAACAAGATGGAGGATGTCGAGTTTACGGTGCAGCGCTCGGAGGATGAAGAGGAGGGTCGCGGCCGTGGTCGGAGCCGCGGCAATGACTGGGCGGAGCGGCTTCGCGGCCGCACCCGTGGCTCGTCTCTTGATTTTGAAAAGCCGCCCTCGTTACGCATCGGGCTGATGGATGCCCTGCAGGAGATCGGCGGCAGCAGTGCCGAGGCGGCGCTGGGCGAAGTGCTCTCGAAAACCGGGCGCGGTTTTGAGGTGGCTTATGTGGCCAAGGCTGTCCGCAGCATGATCGGTCCGGATGCCTTTCGCGACGAGGCGGTGGCAGCCGCCCATGAACTGCTGAGCGATCCGCTCGAGATGCCCAACCCGAACAGTTTTGACCGGAATGCTAAACGCTACCTCTACAGCGTGCTGGAAATGTATAATGACCAGACTTTCATTCAGTCCGCACAGGGGCTGTTGGTGCGTGATGATGGTAAGATCGATGATACCGTGCTCGATTACCTCGACGACGTCGGCAAGGAGCAGGCGATGGACGCCATCTATCAAGCCTTCAGCAGCGGGAATGTCACGGATCGAGGCGATCTGGGCGACTTGGCCCGAGCCGGCCTCAAGTACACCGGGGCCAACCCCCAGGCAAACCAGATGTTCAAGGACATCATGTCCAGCGACGAATACGATGTGCGGGTCAAGTGGACCGCACTGCGCGAGATGGACGATGCTGACGATGCCACCACCTTACAGGCTAGGCTAAACTTGATGCAGGGAATACAAGCTCAGGAAGATGACGCCACCGATAAGGTTGTACAAATGTACACCCGCCAAATCGAGGCCAAGGTCAACGGTGAGGAGTTTGATATGCGTAAGGAAATGCAGAGTTTGGGGACTGACTTTTGGCGCAATGCGTTTGGCAGGGGCGAAAACAGGGATCGTGGAGATCGCGGAAGTCGTGGTAACAATCGGGAAGAAAATCGACGGAACCAGCCGACCATAGTTCCGGCTCCCTAATAGTCAGTTTTGAGGTTCAGCTTTCAAAACGCAGAAAATCATAAGGTGTTTTTGTTTGTGTAACAGTTGCATTGACCATCGAAAATGTCATCATTTACTCTGTTTTGTGTAATCAGTTGCGCGTAATGGATGTTTTGTACAAAGAGGTTCAATATCGCTTAAAGTAGGTATTCAATGAAATTAGCAAAATTGTTCCCAAGGGCAGAAATCGTGATGATCTCGGTTTCGGCTGTTTTGTTTGTCGGCTGCGGAAAAGCGCCATCGACGGATGGCTCTGCTGCGAACGCCATTCAGGCCGAGGCGCTCCGCAAGGAGGTCGACTCGCTCAAGGCCAAGCTGGTCAACGCCCAGTCGCGGTTCGAGAGCCTCCGCGAGCAGATCGACAGCGGTGGCGCACCGTCCGTCACGGGCGGCATGTCCGTGCCGGAGATACTCGATGAGCTGATGCAGACGAGCATGAGCTACAAGAACCGGAGGAGGGCGCAGCGCCGCTTGAGCTACCTGTTCGAGAGCCTGGCGCTCCAGGGCGATGCCGCCGTGCCGCTCATCCGCGAGTTTCTCAAAAAGATGGAGGACGTCGATTTCGAGGTGAAACGCGAAGGCGAGAGCGACGAGGAACGCAAGCGACGTTACAGCCGTTTCCGGGCCACGCTCAACTTCTCCCAGCCGCCGACGCTGCGGATCGGCCTCATCGACATGCTGGCGGAAATCGGCGGCGACCACGCGGAAGCCACCATTGCAGAGCTGCTCTCCAGCACCGGTCGGGGGTTCGAGATCGCGTACGCCGCAAAGATCATCCAGGGCTGGCTCGGCAAGGACGCTTACCGCACCGAGGCGCTGGCCGCCGCGCACGAGTTGTTGCTCGAAC
>CAJWPV010000142.1 GCA_913045395.1 uncultured Verrucomicrobiota bacterium
TGCGCGTATACTCGTCGCCGGCCGGGTACGGGCCAGTCCGGTCCTCGTTGATTTTCAGAAACGTGTGCTCCGCATCCCACACGTAATACCGAAAGCCCTCCCCACCGTTGCGGTTTCGGATGCCATACCAGTTGTTGGCAGATCGATTCGCTCCAAATGAAGTGATCGGCGCATCGAGGTTGCCGCCGTAAAAAATCACCAGCATGTAATCGATTAGGTTGTCCGGGGCAAGGAGCACCTCGTAATCCGGGTTGCGCGTCCCGTCCGGGTGGTTGCCCAGAATTTTCTGGTACGCCGCATTGGTCTGAACCCCCTCCTTGCAGGCCTTCCACAACCTCTCCCAGGCATCGAGGTTGCCGTCCGTGGCGAACAAACCGTACTGAGTGTTCCCCTGCCCATTGCCCCGGCCACGCCCGATCTTGATCACGTCGAAATCATCCGCCTTGCCCTTGAAATAGGAACCCCCAAAGGAGGCCTCCGGACGCTCACAGGCGTTGAAAAGGCCCCAGTACTGGCCGTTGATGTAGAGGTGGCAGAAATAGCCACGGGCTGTGGACTGTCCCATGGCCAACTGCAGATCGCGGTTGAACTGGTCTCTCATGAATGTACAACGCGGATCGTTGCTCAAGCTCCATGAGTAGTTGCTGAACGTGCGCAAGTCGAGATTGTCAAACTCCCGCGCGGCCGTCTTGCCAAACACGGAATGCTTCAATTTTGCAGGGCCATACTCGCTCCGGAAGAAAAAGCGGAAGGCATGCTTAGCATTGCTGGTCATGCGGCTGAACCCGCCACGTATGCGGACACCGCAGTTCTCCTGAAAACCCTCCTGCTTGTCACCTTGTATCAACTCAAGTGAGCAGGTTCGTTCCCAGTCGCGCCCGTCCTCCTTGGCATTGGCATAAATACCATCCTCCCCGAACAGATCCTCCAGATCCATCACCAGCGAATAGCTTGGGATCACTCGCAGCCCCTTGAAAATCTTGTCTCGATATCGCTCGTCGTTGACCACGCGTTGATCCATCCCATAGTCCACCCGGTTGGGCCCCCACTCATAGTAGAACCCCGGCGGCGGCAGACCGTCGGGCGACTGCCGGACAACATCCTTCAGGAATAGATACGTCTGCGTGACCACTTTCGTCGGCTTGTGTCCCGGCTTAAACGCCGCCGCACGGATCACCGTGGTTTGGGCAACCGTCAACGCGCCGTTCAACACCTGGCCGCTGCCCTCGGTCGGCACCGAGCCGTCAGTCGTGTAACGCACCATGGCTCCGGGTGTTTGGGATGAGATCACCAACTCGAACTGTTCATCATAGAATCCGTGAGATTGACTGAATGCGAGCTTGGCAATCTTACCGGTCAGCGTTTGCCCATTGGGCGCGCCCGGTGTCGGACGAAGGAAATAAACCGGCCCAGCGATCACCGAAGCCACCGACGTGGCATCCGGCTGCCAGCCAGGCGGAATGCCGTAAGAGACGTCATCCTGCTGCCTGGGATACTTCATTAAAAAATGATGCGCCACCGTCCGCCCATCCGGCTTAACAAGACCAAGGTACTCACCGCTCGCGCCCAGCTTGAAATTGACATGCAACTCCCGGTCCGCTCGGACTTGATTCGCGCCAGATGCGAACACCAGCAGATATCCGCCGGCCTCAATCTTGATAGCGGGGAATGTCCACTTAGCCAAATCCTTGGCATCATCGGTTAACATCCAGCCTGTAAGGTCGACTGTGGCGTCGCCGGCATTGTGAATCTCGATCCAGTCCGAACGCTCGCCATTGGAGTCCTTCAGGCCCTTGTCATTGACCGCAAGGAATTCGCTGATGATCAACCGACCCTGAGCTTGGCCAAGCGAACTCGCAAAAAAGGCCAACAAAGTCACCAGAACGATATGGAGTTGTTGCATAAACGACACAAATACGGAGGCTCAAAGGGAAAAGTTTCACTTGGCCGAGCGGCAAGTGAAAGAAAAAAGGCGCCGGAAAAAAGGCGCCTTGGTTGAAACACAGCTGGGAGATATCGACTTATTCACCTCCGCGGCGGTTGCCGCGGCGGCGGTTTTCCCTGCCTTCACCACGCTGGCTGCCGCGACGACGGCGCTCGGCATTCTCACCGTTCTGGCCTCTTGGTCGGCTGTCGGTGGCGCGGTTGCTACGCCGATCGCTGTCACGGTTACGGCTGCGCTCACCCCGTTCGGAGCCACGCTGGCTGCCGCGACTATCACCCTTAGGCTTCTCGCTGCGAATCGCCTTGCGCATCTCAATGAGCCGCTTCTCAGCATTCTCCTTTGAGACTTTGCCCTTGTTGACGAGCTCGCGGATTTGTGTTTCTCCTCGCCGGTATTCCTCCACGCTGATGCCGCGACGGCGGCGCTCGGCATTCCCACCACCCTGGCCTTGCCCTCGGCGAGCGGCAATTGCCTTGCGGGCGGCTGCACCTTCTTCCCGGTCAAGTTTGCCATCTCCATTTTTGTCAAACCGCTTAGTTATCTCTTCCCTAGACGCCCTAGATGGACGAGCTGAATCGCTATCCCGACGTCCTTCAGCCATATTTTTCCTGAATGCAGCCAATCTCTCCCTGCCCTGCTCTTCAGTTATTTTACCAGCTTTAACTCCTTCACTGATACGCTTGGCCACAGCGGCATAACGTTCTCTAGCACCTTGATCGCGACGATCATTATCACTCCCCTTGGCATTATCTCGACTCGCCAGTTTCTTACGGGACTCCGCGGCAGCCCTCCGTTCATCCTCGCTTAATTTACCATCACCATCCTTGTCAAATCGCTTGATGATTGCTTCGCGAGATGATCGGTCACTCTTCTTGGCCGCCGGTCTGGCGGCCTTCGACTTTACCTCCTCAGCATGAGCCAAACTCAAACCACCAATAAGCATCACAGCAGTGGCAAACCCTCCGATAATTTTCATATTCATTTTATCCTCTTTTTTTTATTTCCAATCGTCGTCATCGACTGGATTATTGTACGCCGGTCAGACGAAAAAGTTACAAAATATCTCCCAGTAACCTTTTTACCCATTGACGCCGCTTGGCCAAGCGCAGTTAATTGCGGCATGAAACAGCGGCTAACCGGGTTTACCCTGATCGAATTGCTGGTGGTCATTGCTATCATCGCCATTCTTGCCGCCCTGCTCCTGCCGGCCTTGGCCAAGGCCAAGGAACAGGCCTCCAGCGCCGCCTGCCAGTCCAACCTCCGGCAGATCACGCTGGGCACGATCTACTACTGCGACGACCACGACGGCCGGATGCTGCAGGTGCTTGGCCCGTCCAAGCCGTACTGGTTTCACGCCATCGCGCCGTACCTCGGCGATAAGCGCTACGTCAAGGATCCGCAAGCCGCCTACAACGGCTCGATGAAAACGATAATTTGCCCGGCAGTCAAAACCCGATCGAAGGGAACCAAGGCCGGCCTGCCGCGTGGCGACAACAAGACGAGCTGGGCGTACTGGTGGGGCAACTTCGGCAAGTCGTACGCCGAGGGGAGCTACACCATCAACTCGTTTATGCAGGATCCAAACGGCAGCTACTACGCACCAACGACCAGTGATGAAAAAAAGAAATACTGGCAGCAGTTCTCCAACGCCACCTCGGAGGTTCCTGTTTATGGGGATGGCAACTGGGTGGACTCGTGGCCCCGCCCCGACAACGCGCCCCCGCCAGACTATTCCGGCTCGCATTCCGACAACGGCATGCGCCGTTTCTTCGTCAATCGCCATCACTTCGCCATCAACGCAGGCTTCGCCGATGGTCATGTGGCCAAAGTCACGCTGCGCGGCTTGTGGGATCAAACCTGGTACCGGGGCTACGTCCTCAACCGCGAACCCAACATGCCCCGGCGCTAAATCACCCCGTGTTCCCGCTTGCACTTCGCCGCAATTCTGTTTCGGTTCCCCGCGCCGAATGAAACCGACAGCCCTCATTCTTGTAATCGCTTTTGCAAGTGCGCTTGGCCAGGCGCATTCGGATAGTTGGAACCAATTCCGGGGCCCGAACGGCTCCGGCTTGGCTAAGGACAGCAGGCCTCCGGTCAAACTCGACGACGCCCAACTGGCTTGGAAGGCGGCTCTGCCACCCGGCCTGTCCTCGCCCGTGCTTTCGGGTAAGCGCATTTTCCTCACCGGCTTGGCCAAGGGCAGGCTCGTCACCATCGCAATCAACAAAGCCGACGGCAAAATCGCCTGGCAAAACCAGGCGCCGAAGGTCGAACTCGAAAAGGTTCACAAGGCCAGCCACCCCGCTGTCCCCTCAATGCTCGTTGATGATGATCGAGTGTTTGCTTACTTCGGCTCATACGGACTGCTCTGCTACAACCTCGACGGCAGGGAACTATGGAAAAAACCGATCCCCACGCCCAAGACACTTTACGGCATGTCCACCTCCCCGATCGTCCACGGCGAATATCTCATCATGGTTTTGGACAATGACACGAATCTCCCCGGCAGCCGATTGAGCCAGTCTGAAATCGTCGCCTACGACAAAACCAACGGCGATGTCGCCTGGGAAATTCCCCGCCCATTTCATCGCAGCGGTTGGTCCACTCCGATGATTTGGAAACATGACCGCGGCACCGAACTCGTCGTCCTGGGTAACAGCCGCGTGAGCGGTTACGACATGAAAACCGGTGCACAGAAATGGTTTGTCCCGGGCTTCTCCCGTGAGACCATTTCAACACCGGTCGCCGGCAATAACGTTCTTTACGTCTCCTCCTCGAAACTCGGTGGTGGTGCGGACATCCAGCCCGATCCGTTGCCGTTTTGGGAGGCCGTCATTCGTTTTGATCAGAATGGCGACGGAAAAATTGAACGAAAGGAAATGACCGGTCACTTCACTTTTCCCATCCGGCCCGAACTGCCACCCGGCCATCCAGGTTTCGGCATCCCGCTGCCCAAAGACAAACGCAGGCGACAGGAACGGCTCGACGGAATCTTCCGCGGCACCGACCGCAACCGGGACAAGTTTTGGACCAAGGAGGAATTCATGTCGAATATGCGCGGCGGCCGCGGCAAGCCGTTGCTCATCGCCATCCGCCCCGGGGGTCAGGGCGACGTCACCGACACGCATCTAAAGTGGGAACTCAACCGCAGCATCCCTGAAATCCCCTCTCCGTTGTTCTACAGCAATCTCATCT
>CAJWPV010000143.1 GCA_913045395.1 uncultured Verrucomicrobiota bacterium
GTTCGCGAACCTAATCCGGCTCGAGGCCGGTCTGTGCATGCGCGAGACCCGTTACGAGGTCGGACGTGCGCAGGAGGTGTTCAAGTTCGCCGCCGCCGAGGCACTACGCGATGATGAGAATATTTTCTCGTGTGATGCCGCCAAGAATGGCCAGGCGCGAAAAATCTTCACCATGCGCGAGCCACTTCGCCTGGTTGCTGCGATTACGCCGTTCAACCATCCGCTGAACCAGGTGGCTCACAAGCTGGCTCCGGCGATCGCTGCCGGCGTGTCGGTACTGCTCAAGCCGTCCAGCAAGACGCCGTTGACTGCAATCCGCCTCACCGAGTTGCTGTACGAGGCCGGCCTGCCGTCGGCGATGCTCAGCACGTTTGTCGGCGACCGTAAAACGATCACCGAGGCGCTTGTGCGCGATCCGCGTGTCGATCTGGTCACCTTTACCGGCGGCACCGGGCCGGGGAAACACCTCACCACCATCGCCGGCTACAAGAAACTTTGCCTTGAGTTGGGAGGCAACGCGCCGCTTATCGTGCTCAGGGATGCCGACCTCGACCTGGCCGCGACGCTGGCCACAGAAGGGTCGTTCCGCAATTCGGGCCAACGTTGCACCGCCGTCAAACGCATCATCGTCGAGGAGCCGGTGCTCGATGAGTTCACGGCCAAGTTCGTGGCCAAGGCCGGTGAATTCGTCGTGGGCGATCCTGCTGACGAAGCGACTTTCATTGGCACCGTCATCGACGAACCGGCCGCCATCGAGCTTGAGGAGCGGGTGGCCAAGGCTGTCGCCGCCGGGGCTGAGGTGCTGCTTGGCGGCAAACGCAACGGCGCACAGCTTGAACCGACCATCATCGCCAACGTGCCGCGCGACGCCGAGATGGTTTGCGAGGAATCGTTTGGGCCCCTTGCACCCATCATGCCGGTGCGCGACCTCGACGATGCCATCGCCTTGGCCAACGACTCAGATTTCGGCCTCTCCTCCGGAGTCGTTACCAACGATATGGCGGCCGCCATCCGAGTGGTCAAGGAATTGAAAACCGGGGCGGTTAACGTCAATCAAGTGCCGGGCTTCCGGATGGAATCGTCGCCGTTTGGCGGTGTAAAGGATTCCGGCCTTGGCATCAAGGAGGGCGTCATCGAGGCGATGAAGTTCATGTCCACCATCAAGACGTTTTCCCTGCCATGGTAAACGAACGTGACACGCAGTATCTGCTGCTGACTCCCGGCCCTTTGACCACGACTCGGACCGTCCGGGAATCGATGATGCAGGAGTACTCCACGTGGGATGTGGACTACAACGGCATTGTGCAGTCCATTCGCACGCGCCTGGTCGAACTCGCGACTAGTGACGCCGCCAACCCAGACACTCACACTGCTGTGCTCATGCCCGGGAGTGGTACGTTTACTGTCGAGTCGGTGGTTGGCTCGGTCATCCCGTCCGATGGAAAATTACTTGTACTAAACAATGGCGCCTACGGGGCACGCATTACGACCATCGCGCGGATGCTTAGGGTCGACACGGTCGAGCTTGGCCAGGCGGAGATTGAGCCCACCGACCTTGGCCAAGTGGAACAAATGCTGGCCGGTGACCCGGAGATCACGCATGTCGCCATGGTACATTGTGAGACCACCACCGGCATGCTCAATCCGGTGGAGGCGGTTGGCGAGATCGTCCGCCGTCTCGGCCGGGTGTTCATTCTTGACGCGATGTCATCGTTCGGCGGCATCCCGATGAGCATGGAATTGACCGGGGCGCACTACCTGATTTCCTCTGCGAATAAGTGTATCCAGGGTGTGCCCGGCTTCGGTTTTGTCGTGGCCGATCGCGCCAAACTCGAAGCGACCGAGGGTTGGTCGCGCTCCCACAGTCTCGACCTGTTTGATCAATGGCATGAAATGGAGACCAATGGCGGCAAGTGGCGGTTCACCTCGCCAACCCATGTCGTGAGTGCCTTTGCTAGGGCGCTCGACGAACTCAAGGACGAGGGCGGCATCGAGGCCCGTCACACTCGCTACGTTGCCAACCAAAAAACGATGGTGAAGGGCATGCGGGCGCTTGGGTTCCGCACGCTGCTCGGGGACGATTTGCAGTCGCCGATCATCACGTCATTTTACTATCCCGACAGCGCGGAGTTTGAGTTTCAAAAATTCTACGACGCGCTCAAGTCACGTGGCTTTGTCATTTATCCTGGCAAGGTGTCACACGCGCAATGCTTTCGCATCGGCAGTATTGGTGATGTTCAACCGGAGGATATGACCGGATTGGTCGGTCGTATTTCGGAGGTGATCGACGAATTGGGTGTTCGTTTCTGAGAAGATCGCATGACGAATACGATGGCTCCCAGGTTTTTGATCATCGATGGCTACACGAAAGACGCCCGCCAACAGTTGCAGACCGGCGGCGCCAGCCTCGCCGCCGACCTGTACACCGGCATGCTCGATCATTGCGGTCCAGCCGGGACGGAGTGCGATGTCATTTTTCCCGCCGACCCGGGTGCGAGTCTGCCGATCGGCGCGTCGATCCGTGATTACGATGGCGTGGCTTGGACCGGTTGCAGCTCCTGTGTGTTCTCCGGTGAACCGGATGTGGCGCTGCAGATCGAGTTCGCCCGCGAGTGTTTCCGCCAGGGTGTGCCGGCGTTCGGGAGTTGTTGGGCGGCGCAAATTGCCGTTGTTGCAGCGGGCGGCCAGGTGGCGCTCAATCCGAAGGGACGCGAGATGGGCATCGCCCGGGCCATCACGCTGAGCCATGAGGGCCGGGAGCATCCGCTATACGAGGGCAAACCGGGGATGTTCGACGCCTTCACCAGCCACGACGACGAGGTCACCGTGCTGCCCGACGGCGCGGTCAGGCTCGCTGGCAACGACTTTACCCGTGTGCAGTCGGTCGGTGTGAAACAGGGAGGCACCGAGTTTTGGGGTTTGCAATATCATCCCGAGTACAACCTGCATGAAATGGCGCGGCTGATGTTTTGCCGTTTGGAGAAATTGGTGAAACTGAAACTTTTCGCGGACGAAGCCGCCGGTTTGGCGCACATTGACCAGTTGGAGGCGTTTTACGTCGACCCATCACGGGTCGACATCGCCTCGGCGCTGGGCCTCAATCCCGACGTCATGGACAAATCGCTACGCACGGTCGAAGTCCGAAACTGGATCAACCACCTCGTCCTGCCAAGCATGAGCCGCTAGGCCTGGCATCAGGTTCAGGCGTTGAGCCGCTCAATTGCTGCTTCCAGTTTGTCGAACGACTCGCAGATGGCGTCGGCGGAGGTGTTCGTCTTGTCCACATCTCGCGAGGCGGTGAACAGGATCGCCTTCATCCCAAGCTGCTGCGGTCCCTTGACATCATTGTGGTCGCGGTCGCCGACGTGCAGCATTTCGCCGATCTCGACCCCGAGCTGTTCGGCCGCTGACTCGAACATCGAGCGGTGCGGCTTGCTGTGGCCGACCTCGTCAGAGAAGGCAAATCCGCTGAAGAACTTGGCCAAGCCGTGATTCTCCAGCAGTCGCCGCAGGCAGCCCCCGGGTGACACGATGGCGTCCGAGACGATGCAAAGTTTGTAGCGTCTGGCCAAGCGTTCGAGCACCGGCACCGCGTTTGGCATGGCATCCGGCGGAATATCAACCTCCATTTCCTCGTGCGCCCGAACGACTGCATTGAATGTTTCGCCTGGCAATTCGCGGCCAAGCTCATTGAGAATTAAGCGCAGCCGCTCGGCGATGGGCCATGTGATATGCTGCTCCTTCCAGACCTTGTTGAAAGCCGCGTCACCGACGTTGTAGGCGAGGCGGACTGCCTCTAGGTCAATCGGTTCGGCGAGGTTCAGTGCCTCCCAAAGCAGATGCCGTCGCTCGTCGAATTTCGAACGCAGGCCTTGCTCCGCCCGTTTGGCTTCATCCGAGTCGTCGATGACAAGCGTGTCCCAAAGGTCAAATGTGATCGCCTTGATGTCTCCCATCCTAATAAAGAATCCACGCGCTGGGCTGGTCAGACGCTTGGCCGAAGCTGACGATGGCGCCGGTGTCGGTGCTGACCAGCAGTGCTCCGTTGGCCACGGCAAGGCCCACTGCCCGGCCTGGTACAGTGCCACTCCAAAGCGCTCGTCCGTTGGCAGCGTTGAGGGCTCTTACCTTGTCGCGGCTGCCGACCAAGAGTGTCCCGCCTGCAAGGGCTAGTGCATCGCCCGCCTCGACGGACTGATTCCAAATCGCTCGCCGGTTGCTGCGCGTCATCGCGGTCACCTTGTTTGCGGTGAGCATGAAAATCGCCCTCGAATCGACGATCATGTCCAGTGCGTCTGTGTGTGAGGCCACCTTGTCGCCGGACAGGCTGGCCTCGGTGAGCACGCCACCACTTCGATCGGCGGGGCCGTGGACGATGCGGTTGTCGGCGAGTAGTGCGAACGAACCCATGCCACTTCCCTTGGCGAAATGTCCCAGCTGCCTGCCGGTGAGTCGGTCAAAATAAAACGGCGTGCTACGGCCGCCCGGCATGTAAATGCGGGAGTTCGACAGGAGCATGTAGCCCTGGAACGAGCCTTTGTTGAGGTGATGTTGTTTCCAGTGGCGGCTTTGAGTGGCCCTGCCGGTGAGAGCATCAACGGCGCTCATGTAAACGCCCTCGTGAGGAAAGAAGCCGGAGGTGAAGTAGGCTGTGCCGGCATCCACCGCGATCGAGCTGCGCACGCTCCACGGCGAGACCAGTCGGCCGTCGTTGGGCACTAGTTTGTTTTTTTCACTGGCGGCGGTGTGTGACCAGATCAACCTGCCGGTGACGGCGTCAAGGCAGTACGCCGTGCCGTCGTCCGATCCAGCGTACACGCGGCCGTCGTGGATCGACGGTGCGAACCGCACCGGGCCGTCGGTGAAAAACACCCACTTCTCCATCCCACTGTACGCATCGAGACAGTTCACCGTGTGCTCTGCGGAGGAGCCGTAATAAACGCGGTCCCCGGCGGCAGTGGCATGGTACGCATGGTCATAGGCCAGGCGATGCACGAGTGGCTTGCGAGACTGCGGCGATACGTAAAAATCGAACTTGGCCGGCTTGGCCCAGGCGGGGGAGGGCGGCTGCGCCGGGATCATTTGCCAGCGTTTGGCCAGAGGCAGTTTGAGCGTCTCGGCTGTGATGGC
>CAJWPV010000144.1 GCA_913045395.1 uncultured Verrucomicrobiota bacterium
TTAGGTTGAGCGCCTCGACCAGGTAGATATACGCCATGATTATCATCTCGGTACATGAAAAGAGCCAAACTTGTCTGCTTCATGTTGTTCGCGCATACCGCCTTAAGCGCACTTGCCTTGGCTTTGGCCAATGCAGGCAGCAACAGCGCCGCCAGGATCGCAATTATGGCAATCACCACCAGTAACTCGATCAGGGTAAAACCACTCCGTCGGTATTGTCTTTTTGACTTCATTGTATGATTAGATTTACGTCGAGGGAACCTACCCCTTGGGCAAACGCAGCGCAACCCCTCAAACTCAACTTGCCGGCGGATAAACCAGATGCCCGTCAAGGCCAAGCGGAATCCCCAGCCCCACCCACACCAGCAGTAAAAGCGTCCAAACAATGGTAAAAACAATGGTAAACGGCAGCATGGTCGAGATCAACGTACCCATCCCGCCCTTCGGCGCGATGTTTTTCATGAACGCCAGCATGATCACCATGTACGGGTTGAGCGGCGTGATGCAGTTGGTCACCGAGTCGCCGATGCGGTAGGCGCACTGGGTCAACTCCGGCGCGATCCCGACCATCATGAACATCGGGATAAAAATCGGCGCGAACATGGTGTACTTGGCTGACATCGAACCAACGAACATATTGAAACACATCGTCATCAGGATAAACGCCACCAGCAGCAACGAGGTCGGCAACGCTGCCTGGCCAAGCGTCTGGCCGCCGGTCATCGCCAGCATTTTGTCCAGACCGGAATACTTAAAGTGTTCGACAAACTGCCCGGCGAAAAACGCCATCACAATGATTGACGCCATGCCGGCCATCGAGTCGGTCAGCAACTTGGTCACGTCGCGGTCGCTGCGAATCTTCTTTTGCACCACGCCGTAAACGATGCCGGGGATGATGAAGACGATGAACACCAGCGGCACGATTGCCTTGACCCAGCGCGGGAAAATGTTGGCCGAGGGCACCAGCAGCAGGCCGTCCTGCTCGACGCTCCCCTTCGGTGACGCCTGGCCATCGGTCAACTCGAGCACTTCCGCGGCCACCATCTGTCCCGGATTTGTCGGCGACTCGATCTGGTAGGTGTACAACGGCGAACCGGGGATCATGATCAAGGCCAGCACCACCACCAACCCCGCGATAAACACGCAGGTGGAAATCTTCAGTGCGCGCCAATCCTCCAAAGAGAGTTTTTGCGCCATAAGGTCGCCGGCATTCACCTGGGTCGGGCCACCCTCATCCGGTGACTTGCCAGCCAGCCGTTTTTCAACAATCCCATCAGCGACGAACCAACCAACGCCGGTCATCGCCACGGTCGATGCGATCATGAACCACCAGTTACAGGCGGGATTCAACTGGTAGCTCGGGTCGATCACCTGTGCCCCGCCGTTGGCCAAGCCGGCCAGCAGTGGCTCAAGGCTCGTGATGAAAAGGTTGGCGTTGAAGCCGGCCCCTATCCCGGCAAACACCGCCGCCAGCCCAGCCAGCGGCGCGCGGCCTACCGACTTGTACAGCGCGGCGGCCAGGGGCGGCAGGATGATGTAGCCGGCGTCGGAAGTCAGCGATGACATGATGCCCATGAACACCACCGCCGGGGTCAGCAGTTGCTTCGGCACCACCATCAGCATCGCCTTGAGCGCCGAGCCAATGAAGCCGGTTCGCTCCGCGATCCCGATGCCAAGCATCCCCACCAGCACGATGCCCAGCGGGGCGAAGTTGATAAAATTCTTCACCATGCTCGAGATCGCCCAGAACAGACCGTCGCGGGTCAGGATGTTATTGGCATGGTAGGTTTTGCCGGTGGCCACCCACTTGACCGCGGCGTCCGACGCTTGGCCAAGCGAGGTCGCCTGCTCCGGCAAACGCTCCTCGACGATCCAAACCGTCTTGGCTGCCACAGCCGAGGCAATCATCACCAGTACCGTTCCGATAAGGAAGAGCGTCGCCGGGTCCGGCAGGCGGTTACCGATGCGCTCGATCCTGCCTAGCCAGCCGCCATCAGAGCTGGATTTTGTGGTGAAGGTGTACTCGGCCATGAATCCGTGGAAGCACAGATTCTGCCCGGACAACCTTGCAGGTCAATTCCCGATTGCTTTTTAGACAACTCAGGCTCACGCTCTGTCCCACGGACGAGGATGAAAAACACCATCTCACTTATCGTAACCATCGCCTTCCTGACCATTCCGCTTGGCCAAGCGGTCGAGCTGTCCGAGAAGGACAGTGGCAAAATCGCCCGGGTTGTTGGGTTCCTGCTTTCTCAAACCCACTTCAAGCGTACGCCGCTAAACGATGACATCTCGACAGCCTTCCTCAGGAAATATATGGAGTCGCTCGACTACAGCCGCATGGTTTTCCTACAGCCTGACTACGATGAATTTGAAGCCAGGTACGGCACACTGCTTGACAACCTAACCAAGCGAGGCGACGTCTCGCCGGCCTTTGAGATCCACAAGCGCTACTTCACGCGGCTCAAGACGGCGCACAGCTGGCTAGAGGAAATCATCTGGACCAACTTTGATTTCACCATTGACGAGTCGTTTGTCGCTGACCGCACCAAGGCCAACTGGCCAGCAAATGAGCAAGAGGCTCGCGACCTGTGGCGCAAGCGCGTCAAATATGAAGTGCTCGGCACCCGCCTAGGCAAACGACGCGGCGTTGAGGCCATGAAAGCAAAGGTCAACAACGGCGAAGTCGCCAGGAAAGACGATGGCACACCGGTCAAGCCATACGACATTAAGACTGAAAAGGAGAAAATCCTGCGCCGTTACGAGCGCTTCCTTCGCGTCCGCACCGAGATGGACTCTGGCGACGTGCTGCAGGTTTACCTGACCGCTCTCTCCAACGGTTACGACCCCCACTCCGATTACTTCAGCCCGCGCGAGGCGGAGAACTTCGAGATCAACAACATCAAGCTCTCCCTCACCGGCATCGGCGCCCGCCTCCAGTGGGACGACGGATACACTAAGCTTATCGAGCTCGTCCCTGGCGGCCCGGCCATTCGGAGCAAAAAACTCAAGCCAGGCGACCGCATCACTGCCGTGGCACAAGGCGAAGAAGGCGAAGCAGTCGATGTTATCGAGATGGAACTCGACAAGGTTGTCGACAAGATACGCGGCGAGAAAGGCACGATGGTTCGCCTCACCATCATCCCGGTTGACGCCGCCGATGACAGCGAAACCAGGGAGGTGCGCCTGATCCGCGACAAGATCAAGCTGACCGACAGCCTAGCCAAGAGCCAAGTCATCGACTACCCGGGGGGAAACGACTCGCAGCCGCGCCTGGGTGTGATCAATCTCCCACAGTTTTACGAGAACTGCGCCCACGACGTGGCGCTGATTCTCGAGCGGTTCAGGAAGGAAAAAGTCAGCGGCATCGTGCTCGATCTCCGTCGAAACGGCGGCGGCCTGCTGCCCGAGGCCGTTAAGCTGGCTGGGCTGTTCATCGATCAAGGCCCCATGGTGCAGGTTATCGACAGCCGCCGCCGCAAACAGGTCCTGCAGGATAACGATACCAAGATCGGCTACGACGGACCGATGATTGTCCTTGTCGGCAAACTCAGCGCCTCCGCCTCCGAAATCGTGGCAGCGGCCCTGCAGGACTACGGCCGCGCCCTCATCGTCGGCAGCCTATCCACCCACGGCAAAGGCACCGTCCAGACCGTCATGCCCCTCAATAACTGGGTACGCCTGCCTGACTCCGGCAAACTCAAGCTGACCGTCTCCAAATTTTATCGAGTTGTCGGCAGCACAACCCAAAAGCAGGGTGTGATCCCCGACCTCATACTGCCCTCACCCTACGACTACATGGAGATTGGCGAGGCCACCCTTCCCAACTGCCTCGAGGCCGACCACACCGAAAAACTCAACTACCGCCGCGTCAACCGGGTGGCCGGTCGAGTCGAACCACTAACCAAGCTCTCCAACGGGAGGGTCAAGGACGATCAGGATTTCGCCTATATCCTTGAAGACATCGAAACTCTGAAGAAACGGTTAAAGGACAAATCCATATCGCTCAATGAAACCAAGCGCTTGACTGAAAAGGACGAGGAAAAAGCCAAGCGTGACAACCGAAAAAAAGAACGCAAAACACGCGGCGATGCCAAGGAGAGCGTCTTCGACCTCACGATCAAAATGATCAAGACCAACACCAAGCTGGGTGATGAGGTCGAAAACGAGGAGAAACCGATCCGACTAGAGGAAACGCCCGAAGACGGCGAAGTAGAAGAGGAAGAAGAGGATCAACCTAAGCTCGATCCACACATGCGCGAAACGCTGCATATCCTACATGACTATATCAAGCTGCTGGATCCCAAAAAACAAGTCGCCGTCAAGGAGAACGGTGCCGGAGCTGAAATCCGCTAGTCGCGCAGCTCAATTTAAGACACCATCAGGATCGAGCGGGCCGCAAACCCGCTCGATTTGTTTCCGGATCCCACCATTGCTGGCAAGGACGGCGTAGGTGTGATTCTCCTTGGTTCGTGGCATCCGCCAAAATTCACCGCCGGCACACTCGAGAATTAGCCCACCGGCAGCAATATCCCACAGGCAAACCTTCGACTCGATGTAGCCTTGGAACCGACCACTAGCCACGTAGGTCATTGCGAGCGCCGCCGACCCCATCATTCGAGGCTTACGTATTTTTAGCGCTAATTTACAGAAGTACGGCATCATGTAGTCCATCGTTTTCTTGTCCTTGGCGAAGCCAATGCTCAGAAGCGCCTCCCTCAAGCCACAGTTGCTCACCCTGATATTTTTGCCGTTAAGCTTCGCTGCCTGACCCTTTATCGCCGTCCATAGCTCGTCCGTGAATGGATCGAACACAGCGCCGATGACGGTTTCATAATCGTCGCCATACTCGTTCCGCTTGGCCAAGCGACGCTGCAGCGCAATCGACACACAGGCATGCGGGATTCCGTAGGTGAAGTTTACCGTGCCATCAATCGGATCGACCACCCAGCGCAGCTCGGTTTCGATGTCGCCAGAATTTTCCTCCTCACCGAGTATCCCAATCTCCGGATGCGCCCCGGTCAGCATCGACTCGATCTTCCGCTGGCATCGCACGTCCAGTTCCAGCTTGATGTCGCGCTGGGTGGCTTCGTTGATTTTTTTCGCTGCCAGGCGGTTCCGCCGC
>CAJWPV010000145.1 GCA_913045395.1 uncultured Verrucomicrobiota bacterium
CCTTATGTTTATCTGAAAAACGATAAGCCCACCGCTTGGGCGACGGTGACCAAGGCGTTCCACCGACCCGGCCCGTGCGCGGAGAATTTCGAGGCGATCAACTGCCTACGCGACTTCGCCCGCAAAGCTGGGACGTTCATTGATGCCCGCGCCAAGGAGCGCAACAAACCGTTCTTCCTCTACCTGCCGTTGACCAGCCCTCACACCCCGATCGTTCCCGCCAAGCGTTGGCAGGGCAAATCTGACATCGGGAAATACGGAGATTTCCTAATGGAAACCGACTGGGTCGTTGGCCAAGTGCTGGAGGCACTCGACCGAAATAAATTGGCCAAGGACACCATTGTCATTTTCACCGCCGACAACGGCTGCTCGCCTGCGGCAAAAATCCCGAACCTCATCAAGCAAGGCCACAAGCCGAACGGGGACTGGCGTGGTCACAAAGCCGACATATTCGAGGGTGGCCACCGCACCCCCTTCCTCGTCCGCTGGCCGGACAAAGTCGAAGCCGGCTCAACCTCCAACCAGACCATATGCACCACCGATCTCTTCGCCACCATCGCCGACGTGCTCGGCAAGAGCGACTCCATCCCGGCTAACGCCGCTGAGGATTCGTTTTCCTTCCTGCCCGCACTGCTTGGCCAAGCGCAGGCCAAGCAGCGGCCGTTCACCATTCATCACTCGATCAACGGCTCGTTCGCCATTCGTCACGGCAAATGGAAACTTGCCCTCTGCCCCGGCTCCGGCGGATGGAGTGCTCCCAAGCCAGCAGCGGCAAAAAAGAACACGAAGTTGGCCACCGTACAGTTGTACGATTTGGAAAAAGACCCGGCCGAATCGACCAACCTGCAAGCCCAACGCCCGAAACTTGTACAGAACCTTGTCACCACTTTGGCCAAGGCGATCAAAAACGGCCGCACCACCCCCGGCCAGATTCAAGCCAATGAAGGACATCCCAACACCTTCAGCCAAAAGCTGCTCACCGCCTTCCCCGCACTTGGTCAATCATCGACGTTGCCCAGGCAGACCGATTTTTGATCTGAATTTACAGGAACCCTTTTTAACGACGATCACGCCAAACGGCCCGTGGCAGGATGATAAAGGCGCCAACAGTCCGTTGACCGTGGCGCCCAACAGCCGCGGAAAACTCTTTCGCTCACGTTGAGGTCGCAGATTCTGGATCGTCGAACTTGCCGGGGAAAGCCTTCCGATACTGCTCGCCCAACTCAGCAACCTGGTTTTTAACAGCCAGATTTTCCGCGCGCAACTCGGCCAACAACTTGGCATTGAACAACAGCTTGGCCTCCTCTCGCAGCGAGCGCCAAACGACACCGGCATTGATCCAGTAATGGAATGCGAAAATACCGATCAGCGGCATGGCTACGACCGACGCGGTGGCGATTTTTGCATTTGTTGTGTACTGGTGCAAAGCAAACCAAGCGGCCACATACCAAACTCCATAAAACGGCAAGCCAACCAAAATACGGTAAAGTGACGTGGTCGTTTTGCCGATGCCCTCGAACTTCGGCGAAATCAGGCGAACCAGGACGAACGGGATTAAGTGAAGCAGCGTCCCAATTAACGCCGGCAGGCCAAACGCAACACGGTAAATCTTGAAGGCGAAGCGCCAAAAAAGAGCCGCGCCAGTATATTGAAATACCGGTGAGTTGATTCGCACTCCCGCTTGGTTAAGCGCCTCCTGATGCGCCGCCACCTTGGCCGTAAGGGCCTCGGCTCGCTCCGGATCTTTCGACTCAAAGTAATTGATTGTCTCAGCGATATTTTTCCGCCGCTGTACTCGTGACACGGCTCGCACTTTGTCGGCGCTGCCGTACACCGGGGCGAGCCATTCGAGGCCGTCCAAGAGAGGGCCCCATCGGGCGTCGTCCAGGTGCACCACGACCGCCTTTAGACGCTCGTCGAGCATGATGGTCAACTGACGCATGGCCTGTTTTTCGTTGCCATCATGTTCGGCAAACCAAGCGGTCGCATCCACCGTCTCGCCCACAGCCACCCACACGCGACTTCGGAAACGCGGCTTCTCCTCATAATTGATCCCCAACGGCACGACCCAAACCGGCTTGCCTCCGGCCAGTTCCACCGCCTGCTGCGCGATGCGTGCCGCACCGGTTTTCACCTGCTCGACGTGCGTCAAGTCGTGGCTTTTGCCTTCGGGGAAAATCCCCATCGGTAGGCCCTTGGCCAGATTCTGCGCCGCCACGCTAAGCGACTCAACGTTGCGCCGCACCGACGACTTGTCGTCCGAAGCACGATATGCGGGGATCATCCCCACCGAGCGCAACAGCGCCCCAAGCATCCTGCCCTCGAACAAGGGCGCCTTGGCCATGAACCGAACCGGGCGTTGGGTCGCAATGCCAATCAGCACCGGGTCAATCAGCGAATTGGGATGGTTTGCGATGTAAAGGGTGGCCCCTTCGTCCGGCAGTCGCTCAGCGTGCGTCACCCGAATGACCGGGTAATAAAACCGGACCACCCGGCGGATCATTCTGCGAAGTAGTGTTCCAAAAAATGAGGATTGGTCGGCGGCCATTCGGTTGCAAAGCCAAGCTACCTCTAAGCCGAATGATTGAAAACTGGAAATTTTGATAAAAATCAACCAAGCAACCGGTCGATGGCCTCTTTTTTGACAAAGTTGCCGACCAACGGCTGCGACAGATCCGGCTGCGATTGCTGCCAACTGGCCATAATCGCGCCGCTGGTAGCCAGCGTCGAGACGTAGCGACTGCAGCCTGTGCCATGCGGCGAAACGAACAGCGGGAAGTCAACCGAGAGCCGTTGAATCTTCGGAAACTCAGAATCCCATCCCCAGGCCAGGCCACCAAGTTCCTCACACGAAAAGCCGCGCGGGCGCTTGGACGCAGCCGGGTTTTCATCGAGCGCCCGCAGGCACTCCGCTCCATCATAAAAATAGAGTGACAACGGCGGCAATGAAGCGAACCGGCCCACCTGTGGCACCGCTAGACGATCCGTTAGGCGGGTACAGGCAACATCCCAAGTCGCACCGCGCTCGATCATGCAATTCGTATTCATTTTAAACGCATCGGCCCCTTCACTACGGATGGCCAGGCCGGTGTTTGAACTCGACCAACTGAACGGGTGCGAACAAAACGCAAGCGCCGTCCCGCCGCCCGGTGCGTCGAACACCACCGGATCCTTGATGTGCAACGTCGAGCCGTTGCGCGAAGATTGAGCCTCTATCATCGTCCCCAAATCCAACCCAGCCACGTCTGTTGCCTTCATGCAATCGATCGACCACACACCGGTTCCAGGCTTCTGGAACGACTCCAGTCTGTCCGGATAACAAATCCCCTTCTCCATCGAGACGAACATCTCAAAACCGTCCGGACCGGCGAGCAGTTTGCCCCCCTCGATGGAAACAACCGGGGCATCTTCGCGGGAAAGGTTCTGTTTTGTGAATGAACGAATCTTGTTGAATGGCCCTTCCGGTGAGGCGGCCTCGAGGATCGCGAATTCCAGCCCGCGCGCCCCAGCCCCCGTGCCGGTACGTGAGTCACCGTGATTGCGGTAGCGGCCGCAAAGCAAAAATCGCCCCGGCTCCGGTTCGATAATGTTTCCCGAGCCGAACCAAAAGCCGTCACTGTTTTTCTGCGGCGACACGAGCAGCTTTGCCGCCTCCTGGTCGACCAAGGCCTTGGCCAAGCTCACTAGAGCCTGACTATGTTGAACGTCTAAAACTTTTCCCGACATCTAAAGGGAATGAAATTCAAACCAATCGGCCGCAAAAATCAAGCGGAACCTGTCAGCGATTTTTCCATTTTCGTGTGTCGCACTTCCCCGAATAACGTATGCCCGTCTCCGGTTGCCACGTATCCATTGCGTAGATAAAATCCAACCGCCGCCTCACGCGCATCGAGAACGATCGTCCTCATTCCTTGCTGCTTGGCCAAGCGTTCGATCTCGTCAAGCACCGCCTGACCAAGCCCACGACCGCGCAATAACTCTTTCACCGCCATGTAACGCACCTGTCCAACATCGGTTTCCACCGCATGCAAACGTCCCACGCAAACTAACCGCTTGGCCTCGTCGTACCCAGCGACATGTGTGGCTGTCACGTCGTGTTCGTCACGCTCACTGCCTATCGGCTGCCCCCACGGCTCGCGCAGCACACGCCAGCGCAGGTCGTAGTAGACTGCGAACTCCGTCTCAGTCTCCGGGGAACGTACTTCCATGTCTCCCGAATGCTCGCTTGGCCAGGCGCCCCGTCCAAATCATTTTTGTCGGCACAGGGAATTTTTCCCCCTAAACTTGCTGTGAATCCACCGCAAATCCATTAACGTCGGTACGTGAAAATCACCTCTGTCAAAACCCGGCATGCGAACCGCTCCATTTGGGGCCATCTGGCCGAGCGCGAAAAAACACTGCCGCTGGTGACGCCTTTGGATATTTATCCGCAATTTAAGGAGACCCGTGGATCATGGTTTTGGGACTCCGGGATGGCGGTTGTCCAGATCGAAACCGAGGAAGGCATCACCGGCTCGGGTTGGTGTGAGGACGGGTGCAGCGCGATTCCGTTGATTGTCGAAAACCACCTAGGCCGGCTCCTAGTAGGGCAGGATGCCGCCGAAATCGAGGGGCTGTGGGATCGGCTGTTTCGCGCCACCCTGCCCTACGGGCGCAAGGGCGTGGCCCTCCAGGCACTGAGCGCAATCGATCTGGCGCTTTGGGACCTGGCCGGCAAAGCCGCAGGTAAACCGGTGCATGAACTCCTTGGCGGTCCCGTGAAACCGGACATCCCGGTGTATGCATCGGCGCTGCATCCGGTCGGCGCCGAGAAAGTGCAAGCCGAGGCCAAGGCCTACGTCGAGGAAGGTTATCAGGCGATGAAAATGCGTTTTCCCTACGGTCCCGGCCACGGCATTGACGGCATGCGAGTCAATGAAGAGCACGTCGCAAATGTCCGGGACGCCGTTGGGGATGACATTGAAATCATGGCCGATGCCTATATGGGCTGGGATTTTCTTTATGCGAAAAAAATGGTGAAGCGATTGGAACCGTACCGGCTGGCCTGGCTTGAAGAGGCGTTCCTGCCGGCTGATCTTAA
>CAJWPV010000146.1 GCA_913045395.1 uncultured Verrucomicrobiota bacterium
CGCTGTTTGGCGTTCAGCAATTGGCGCGGCGTTGTGAGGTCGACAAAAAGGTGCCGGACTTGATCCACCAATGGCTGATCCTCGTCGGCGGCGCGCTGTTGTTCATTTGGCTCTCGATCAAGGTCTCGGAGATGGGAGGGCATGGCGCGCGCACGATTGCGTGGTCGTTGCTCGCGGTGGTTTATTTCGGCCTCGGTCTTGGCCTGCGGGAGCGGTGGTATCGCCTGATGGGCTTGGGCACGCTGGCGATCGCGCTGGTGTCGCTTGTGCCGATCATATGGGGGATGTCCACCGAGATGAAGATCGCCAGTTTCTTCGTGATGGGCGGCGTGTTTCTTGGGCTGGGATTCGTGTACACCCGATATCGGGATCAACTCAAAAAACTGCTTTAAATCTGGCCAAGCGCTTGGCCAGGCGGCGGTCTAGAAAAACGGGTTGACGCTGAGTTGCTCGGCGACGGTGGTGACGGGGCCGTGGCCGGGGCAGAGGAGGGTTTCGGCGGAGAGGCTCAAGATCTCCGACTGCACCTTTTCGCGGGCGAGCTGGTAATGGTTGGGTGCGCCGCCCATTGAGCCGGCGAAGATCGCGTCGCCGACCATGGCCACTTTCGGCGCGAAGCCTGGGAAGTTGTCCAGCACATAGGTCACCCCGTCGTCTGCATGTCCGGGGGTTTCGCGGGAGGTAATCTGTAGGCTGCCCAGTTCGACGACTTGGCCCGGCTGGTTGCGCTGCTGCTCCGGCGCGTTGGGCGAGCTCGAGTGCAACTCGACTTCCGGAAACTGGCTACGGATCGGCGTGAGCGCGGCGATATGGTCGTGGTGCGTGTGGGTGATAAAAAGGTGTTTCAGACCGAGGTCGTTTTCCTGCAGCAACGCCAGAATCGGTTCGGCGCTCCAGCCGGTGTCAAACAACGCCGCCTCGTGGGTGGCGGCGTCCCACGCGAGGTAGCAGTGTACTTCCATGCCCTCGTTGGTGGTGATTTGCCGGACGGTCTTGTTCGTCTCAAGGTCGGCGGCGCGGGGACACCAGCCGGAGACGATGGTGGCGAGTTTGTCGGGGTTGAGGTCGAGCAGTTCGCCGATTTTCACCAGGTCGGGCAGGCCATCATAGGTGCCGTCCTGCTCAAACTTGGCGTAGCTCTCGGCGGTGAAGCCGCCCGCCTCGGTGACTTGCTCGGGGGCGACGCCCAGCCCTTTACGGGCTTTGCCAACGACATCTCCGGCGTGGTCTTCAAGGGTCATCGGCGGTGACGCTATTGAAGGTAGGGCGGGGACACAAGACGCGTTTGGCCAGGCGCTAGATTAAAAACGCAGCACTGTGTCTGCCTTGTCGATGAGCTTGGCCAAGCCGGTCTCGTCGGTGTGCCGCAGGATGCCTTCCGGCTTCTCGGATACGAGGGTGAACAGGCCGCCTGCGGTTTCGCGCAGCAGGCTGATGTAGCGTCGCAGTTCCTCGTCTTGCGCTTGACCAAGCGCCGGGTCGTTGGCTTGGGCGAAGCAGAGGGTCGCCTTGACCTTGCCCCAGACGCCGATGCCGGCGGCGATGCGGAGCGCCTCCTTGGCTCGGCAATCTTCCAATGGCAAGCCGTCGATGATGAACAGCGCATTCACTGGGTTGCAATGCCTGGCGACTGCTCAGGCGCTATTGGTTTTTGTGCGAGAGGAACCATTCATACAGCTTTGGGTTGTCGTACGACTTGGTCCACGAGTCATGGCCAGCCTCGGGATAGATGGTGAATTTTGGCTTGCCGCCGCGCCGTTTCAAGGCGTCCACCATACGCTGGGATTCTTCCAGTGGCACGGTTCTGTCCTTGGCACCGTGAAACACCCACACCGGTTTTTTTCCGATTCGGCGGGCGTCTGTACGACTGCCGCCACCGCAGATAGGAGCGAAGGCTGCGAAGCGTTTCGAGTTTTGTCCACCAAGAGCCCAAGTGCCGTAGCCGCCCATACTCAGGCCGGTACAGTAGATGCGGGACTCGTCCACGGCGTGTTTGCTGATAAATTCATCAAGCAGAGCGTCCAGCCCTTCTGCATCCCACCAACTGTTCTTGAGGCACTGTGGGGAGATGACGATAAATGGGAATTTTTTCCCCTTCTTGATGAGCTTGGGCGGACCATGCTTGGTTACCAGATCGAGGTTGTCTCCGCGCTCTCCCGCGCCATGAAGGAAAAGCAGCAGCGGGAATTTCTTTTTGCCGTCATATCCATCGGGCAGGTAATTGAGGTATTTGTAGGCGAACGTCTTGGTGACTTCAGCCGAGAAAGTCTCCCTGGTTTGGTTGAGGTCGACGGCACCTGCGGTGTTGTGAAAAAGAAAACCGGCGACAAGAGTCGCTGCCAGTTTTAATCCGGTTAAATGGAATTCTTGAATGTTCATGGGGTGGACAAGCCTGACAGAAAACCGGCCCCAGTCCAGCAGAGATTAGTGCCCGTGGCTCAGTTGGCGTAGTTGGGTGTTGGGCTCAGGTTGCCTGCGCCGATTTCGCCCGGCATACGCCAATAGCCCCACCATTGCCAGGGGCGAAGATGCATGGCACCGGTCCATTGCCTCACCCAGCCTTGGTGTTGCCAGTCTGGGTTGGGTCGGGTGGCGCGTTCCTGCATCCAGGCGATATCCGGGTTGTCTGGGCTGGTGGCAAGGCCGGAGCCTGCGTGGGGGTCAATACTTGTTTTTAGCGTGTCGCTGTGCAGCCATCGCTTGCGTTCGGCGTGCCCGTCGGCGAACGAGATGGTGCAACCGTTGTTATGCCACGAGGCCGGCCAATCCTGCCGGAAGCGATAAAGCTTGGGCTTGTCAGGCCATCCGGCCATGTCCACCCGGTAGTTGCCGGCATTGATGCTTTCATCGTCCATGTCCATGAGGACGAATCGCTTGGCCGGGTCGCGGAAGTCCGATTGTTGGCGATAAATCTTCCACATTTGATCCCCGAAAAACGGCCAGCCTGACCAGCCGCCGGCGTAGATATTGATGCTGTAGGAGCGCACCCTCTCTGGCCATCCCTTCTCCTTGGCGAGTCCGTAGTTTTTATCCTCGGGACAATGAAAAACATCCCGGCTCTTACCGGCGTACGGATATAAGACGGAGATTTCCAGCCAGTCCTTCGGCGGCACGTTTGGCCCCAGGTACTGCGACGCGCACCACGAGAAATCGGCGGTGGGTTCGTACTTCAGGTTTTCAGGGTAAACAAAGCCGGGATAATACCAGGCGCTGGCATAAATGATGTGATCATCATTGTCTCCGGAGAAATTATTCCATGCGATGAGCAATTGCCGGTTGTTGTTTAGGCAGGCGATCGAGGTGCCGGCAGCCTTGGCCTTGGCCAAGGCTGGGAGAAGGAGCGCCGCGAGGATGGCGATGATCGCAATTACCACCAGCAACTCTATCAGCGTGAATGCTTTTCTCACTTGCGCTTTAGATTAGGCTGCTCGCCGTGGCCGGTCAAACAGCGCGCTTGGCTACGCTGAGCTACTCCCCGGGAGATTTCCAGTAGCCCCAGTAAGGCCAGTTGGCCAGCTTTGCCGTGTAGGCGTAGGCCGGCCCGGTGTATTTCCTTTGGGGGATTTCCCTCCGGGTCGTTCGCTCCTGCATCCAGTAAACATCCTTGTTGTTCGGCGTCGAGATTTTGCGGTTAGGGATTGTCCCATCTGGATTCTCAGGGGGATTCTTCGTTCGCTCGTCCAGCCAGCGCCTCTTATCGCAATGGCCGTCAGCAAACGAGAACATTGTGGCGTCGATGTGGTATATCCCCGGATAGTCCTGCCAGAACCGGTGCAGGTTGGGCTTATCAGGCCATCCGGACATGTCCACCCGATAGTTGCCGGCGTTGATACTGTTGGGCCGCATGTCCAGCAGCACGAACCGCTCGGAGGGATTCCCGATTCCCTCCAGGGTGCGGTAAACCTCCCAATCCTGATCCCCCCAGAACGCCCAGCCGGACCAGCCGCCCATGAAGATGTTCATGCTGTAACTGCGCTCACGCTTGACTAATCTACCCGTGGTATCCTTGACCATTGAGGTGTCGGCCGGGCAGCGGAAGACATCGTCCGAGTTTCCGACGTATTTGTAGATCACTCCCTTGGTGATGTAATTTTCGCTCGCGTTGAAGGTGGGATTGTTGATCGTCCCCACCGCCCAAGAAAACCTCACCGTGGGTTCCTGATAATATGCGCTGGCGTACGGGATGCGTCCATCATTGTCGGTGGCGAACATGTTCCAAGCCACCATCAATTGCCGGTTGTTGTTCATGCAGGCAATGCCGGTGGCAGTCTGCTTGGCCTTGGCCAAGGCTGGGAGAAGCAGTGCTGCAAGGATGGCGATGATCGCAATTACCACCAGCAACTCTATCAGTGTGAAGGCACTCTTTCCTTTGGCTTTGAACATTGTTTTTATAGTCTCCAGCCCCTCTCCGATGCTTCGGGAGGAAATCTGGCATTCACCCAAGACCCCTGCAAGCGAATTAAGCAAAATCCTTCAAGTTAGTTGACCGTAAACTGCAGGATGCGTGCCGCTGTTCCCTTTGCCTCATTGCCGGGTGGCTTAGCCAGGCGCAGCTTGACCGAGTGTTTGCCCGGTGTGAGGTCGGTGGCGAACATCACCGTGCGCGGGTAGTGCAGCCCCCGGCTGTAGTGGTGGTATAGGTTCACCGGCTTGAAAGTCCCGTTATCGATGCTCACCTCCAGCACTCCCGCGTCCGGCCCGGCGAGCACGTAAGCCCCGAGAGCCCGGCCCTCAAACTCAAACGATACCCCGCCACTTGCACGTCCGCCGCAGAGCAGCTTCAGTCCGGCGAACGTCTCGCGGAAACTCCCCGGGATTTTCTTCCACTCCGGCACATGCCACACCCAGCCATCGCCGCGCTTGGCCAAGCCGGGCGACAGGAATTGGCCGTTGAAAAAACTCCCCGCATCGAGCGGCTTTGGCGGGAGCAGCACCGGACCCTTGGCCGCATTCGCCGACAACGGCTTAGCCCAGCGGCGATCCAGCAACTCGCCGATCAATTCACTTGCCACCGCGTTTCCGGCAGGCTTGGGGTGCGTGCCGCCGTATTCTTCC
>CAJWPV010000147.1 GCA_913045395.1 uncultured Verrucomicrobiota bacterium
ACAGAATGTTCGCCAATTATTTCAAGATCGAAACCAAGCGTTTGGCCGACGATTGCCTCACCGAAATTCAGACGCTCGAAGACTGGAACGTCAAAAAGCAAGTTTACCGCAAGCAACTGCACGAGATGCTCGGCCTCGATCCCATGCCGGAGCGGACGCCGTTAAAGGCTACCGTTACCGGCATGGTAAAACATGACGAGTTTGAGGTTCGAAAACTCCACTTTCAGTCGAGCCCCGGCCTGTACGTCACCGGCAACCTGTATGTGCCGAAGAATCTCAACAAACCAGCTCCGACGATCCTTTATGTTTGCGGCCACGGCCGAGTGAGGATTG
Source organism: uncultured Verrucomicrobiota bacterium (assembly GCA_913045395.1). GTDB lineage: Bacteria > Verrucomicrobiota > Verrucomicrobiia > Limisphaerales > UBA1096 > UBA1096. The sequence goes on from CAJWPV010000147.1 coordinate 334, forward strand.
ATGGCATCGATTACGGCAACAAAACCCACTACCAGCATCACGGAGCATGGTTTGCCCGGAACGGCTACGTTTGCCTTGCCATCGATACGATCCAACTTGGCGAACTTTCCGGCATCCACCACGGCACCTATCGTCATGGCATGTGGTGGTGGAACTCGCGCGGCTACACGCCGGCCGGGGTCGAAGCGTGGAACTGCATCCGCGCGCTCGACTATCTCGAGTCGCTCGACTTCGTGGACAAGGACCGCCTCGGCGTCACCGGCCGCAGTGGCGGCGGCGCGTACAGTTGGTGGATCGCCACGCTCGACGAACGCATCAAGGTCGCCGCGCCTGTCGCCGGCATTACCGATCTTAAAAATCACGTTGTCGATGGCGTGGTCGAGGGACATTGCGACTGCATGTATCACATCAACACCTACGGCTGGGACTTTGCGCAAATCGCTGCCCTCGTCGCGCCGCGCCCGTTGCTTATCCTCAACACGGACGATGACGGCATCTTCCCGCTCGATGGTGTCAACCGCCTGTTCACTAAGGTTCGCCGCATTTATGAACTGCACGGCAAAAAGAGCAACCTTGGCCTCGTTATCACCCCCGGCGGCCATGGTGACTCGCAGGAGTTGCGTGTGCCGGCGTTCAACTGGTTCAACAAGCATCTTAAGGGGCAATCCGTCCTCATCGACAAACCGGCCATCAAATTGTTTGAGCCCCAACAACTCAAGGTATTCAACAATGCACCGAAGAACGAGCGTACCACCAAAATCCACGAAAGTTTTCCTCTCATCGCCACTGACGAGCCTGAGGTCAATGGCCCGGAAATAATATCACGCTTGCGCCGGAAAACCTTTGCCGGATGGCCCGAGGAAGAAGGTGAGTTAAGCATCCAAAAAGCCTCGGATACCGAGCGCGACGGCGTACGACTGGCCGCCTACGACTTCGACAGTCAAACGGGAATTAGGCTGCGAATGCACGTTGTCCACGAGGTTGGCCTTGCCAAGGGCGCGACCGTGCATATGCAAGTACTCAACACAAACCAGGTAGAAGACATCGCCGAGCAGCTCGAATTTGGTGCCGGTCATCCGGGAGTCTACATCACCCTCGCACCGCGTGGCATCGGCCTGACCAAGTTGACACAAAACGAAAAGCATATCACGCAGACACGCCGTCGGTTCATGCTCCTTGGGCAGACGCTCGCCGGCCAGCAGGTATGGGATGTGCGGCGCTGCATCCGAGCTCTCCGCACGCTCGAACGTTGCGCCAGCGCGCCACTGGAATTGTGGGGGACCGGCGACTCGGCGAGCCTTATCACCCTCGCGACACTCTTCGAGAGGGACATAAGCAAGATCCACCTCGGCGATTATCCGTCGACAGACAAGGAACAGCCCGACTATTTGAATATATCGCGCTTCACCACACCCCTTCAATTGATCAATTTGGCCAAGCGCAAAACCGAGGTGGTAATCCTTGGGAAAGAGAAAAATAATCCATGAGGAAAAAGCTCCTTCTATTTCTAGTCGCCTTGGCACTTGGCCGAGCGCTTGGTCAAGCAGCCGACTTCCCAGGCAAAAAGTCCACGTGGCACAATTACGCCCGTTACGACTTCAAAATCGGCGATGCTGACTGCCGCGTCGTTAAGCCCCGCAAAACAGCCAAAGGGAAACCCTGGATTTGGCGTGCACGATTTTGGGGCCATGAACCTCAAACCGATCTGGCGCTGCTGGCCAAAGGTTGGCATGTTGTCTACTGCGAAGTCGGTGGCTTGTTCGGCAGCTCCAAGGCCATGAAACGCTGGGATCGCTTTTACGAATTCTTGACCACTCAACATGAATTCTCAAAGAAAGCGGCTCTCGAGGGAATGAGCCGCGGTGGCCTGATCATTTATAACTGGGCAGCGAACAACCCAGGTAAAGTTACCGCCATTTACGGCGATGCGCCAGTTTGCGACTTCAAAAGCTGGCCCGGAGGCAAAGGGAACGGAAAAGGCAGCCAGGGCAGCTGGAAACAATGCCTTACCTCATACGGCTTCACTGAGCCTGAAGCGCTGGCGTTCAAAGGCAACCCCATCGACCGACTCTCCCCCCTGGCCAAGTCCGGGGTCCCGATTCTTCACGTCGTTGGCGACGCTGACAAAGTAGTGCCAATCGCTGAAAACAGCGACATCATCGAAAAACGTTATAAGAAACTCGGAGGTAAGATACACGTAATCCACAAACCGGGGGTTGGTCACCACCCTCACAGCCTGCAAGATCCAAAATCCATCGTGGAGTTCTTCCTCAACAACGCCGCAAAGTAAGAACATGCCAAATCACTACGACGTCATCGTTGTCGGCGTAGGCTCAATGGGAGCAGCGGCCTGTTACCACTTGGCCAAGCGCGGCGCCAAGGTGCTCGGCATCGACAGCCAGCAGGTGCCCAACACGAACTCGTCTTACAACGGTAATACCCGCGTTATTCGGCTGACCTACCAGGAACATCCCGACTACGTGCCGCTCCTGCGCGATGCTTATCAACTTTGGGAGGAGATCGAGCAGGAATCGAGCACCAAACTATTCCACAAAACCGGTGTGCTCTACGCAGGTTTCCCTGAAGGCGAGGCGATCAGCGGCGTCCGCTTGGCCTCCGAGACGCACAATCTCCCCTGCTCCACACTTACACATAGCGAGTTAGCCAAGCAGTTTCCGCAGTTCACATTGCCGGAAGGCATGGTTGGGGCGCTCGAACCGGAAGGTGGCTATTTGCTTTCCGAGCTCGCCGTTGAGACTTATGTCCAGGCCGCGCAACGACTCGGCGCTGCGCTTCTAACCTCTGAACCAGTCATCGATTGGTCGAGCAACGCCCAGGGAATAAACATCCGCACACGCTGCGGCACACACGTTGCGGCCAAACTTATCCTCTGCGCCGGTGCTTGGTCTGGAGGAATATTACGACTGCCTGATGTCCCACTCACCGTCACGCGCCAGGTTCTCGGCTGGGTGCGGCCAAGGCGGCCAGAACTTTTTCAGCGGGGCGACTTTCCAGTTTGGAATATCGACCCACACGGCGACCGCGGCATGAGCGGCATCTACTACGGCTTCCCGATGAGCAACGATCCCGCCGAAGGCAATGGACTCAAGCTGGCGCGTCACCACCCCAGCACACCGATGCCACCGGATGAAATCACCGAAGAAACCTTCGCGGCCGATGAGGAGGAAATCCTGTTGCCATTACGCCGCTACATGCCGGACGCGCTTGGCCAGGTGCAAACGATCAAAGTCTGCAAATACACCAACTCGACGGACGGCCACTTCATCGTCGATCGTCATCCGGAGAGCGATCGAGTTCACTTCGCCTGCGGTTTCAGCGGACATGGCTTCAAGTTCGCCAGTGTGATGGGGAAGGTGCTCAGCGAACTGGCGCTAGATGACAAGACACAGCGCCCTATCGGTTTCCTTGGCCTCTCTCGCTTTGCTAACTTATGACTATGGAGCATTGCCAATCGCTCGACCAAGCATCAAGATCCGACGCCATGAATCGACTACTGCTCAGCCTCCTTTTCACAGCCATTGGCCAGGCGCCCATACTGGCCAAGTCGTACAACGTTCTGGTTATCCAAACCGACGAGCACCACTTTAAAACGCTAGGCTGTTATGGCGGCAGAGTCGTCGAGACGCCGAACATCGACTGGATCGCCAAGCACGGGGCAATCGCCACGAGCTTTTACGCCACAACCCCTGTCTGCTCCCCATCGCGAGGCGCGCTGATCAGCGGGCGATATCCACAAAATACGCCGGTCACGAACAACAATATTTCGCTAGGCGATCATATTGTAACATTCGCCGAGGTGCTGCGCCGGAAGGGCTACAAAACCGGTTACGCCGGCAAGTGGCACCTCGACGGCTTAGGTAAACCGCAGTGGGCACCCATCCGTAAGTTTGGCTTCGACGATAACCGCTATATGTTCAACCGCGGGCACTGGAAAAAATTCGAGATCACCAATGACGGCCCACGCGTCGCGGTCATCAAACGAGGAAAACCGTCTTACGGCGTTGAGAATGCCGATAAAGAGTCGTTTTCCACCGACTGGCTAGCCAACCGCACGATCGACTTTATCAACGCCAACAAGACCAAGCCGTTCTGCTACATGGTCAGTTTCCCCGACCCTCACGGGCCGAACACCGTCCGAAAGCCGTATGACACGATGTACAAGGACGTCAATGTACCCATCCCGGTTTCTGTCAACAAACCGCGCTCGCAAACCCCGCGCTGGGCCGCCGGTGACCCGAAGATCACCGCCGATACCGTTCGCCTATTGATGCCGAAGTATTACGGGATGATCAAATGCCTGGACGACAACATCGGCCGCATCCTTGACACGCTTCGTAAAAATGGACAGATCGACAACACGATCATCGTCTTCACCTCCGATCATGGCGACCTCTGCGGCGAACACGGCCGACTCAATAAGGGCGTTCCCTACGAAGGCTCGGCGCGCATCCCGTTTCTGTTCCACTGTCCGGGTAAAATTCCGGCTGGCACCATCGTCAACCAAGCGCTGAGTTGCGTGGACTTCGTGCCCACGCTCTTCGCCCTTACCGGCGACAAGTTGCCCATGGGCGTCGAGGGGCGCGATGCATCCGCCCTCTTTCGCGGCACCAAAAACCAATGGAAAGACATTGCATTTATTCGCTCAACTTCAACTG
>CAJWPV010000148.1 GCA_913045395.1 uncultured Verrucomicrobiota bacterium
TGTTTGTTTCGCCGGGAGACAAGGTTTATGCCGGGCAGGTCGTTGGGGAAAATCCGAGACGCGACGATCTGCCGGTGAACCCGACGAAGGCCAAGCATCTCGACAACATGCGTTCCTCCGGCGCGGACAAGGCGATCATGCTGACGCCGCCGATCAACTTCTCCATCGAGCGCGCCATCGAGTACATCGACAATGACGAGTTGGTGGAAGTGACGCCGAATCATCTCCGGTTCCGTAAACGCATCCTCGACGCCAACGATCGTCGCAAGGAAGCCAAGCGTACTCGGGATGTTGCGCTGGCTCAGGCCTGAGTGACCGTCTGACCAAGCGCTACTTCACCTCGCCCCAGATTTTTTTCAGGAGCTGAAACATCCGGGGATCGTGCTCATTGAGTTCGGCGCGGACGAACGGATAAAAATCGTTCACGCCAAGGTACGCCTCTGTGCACTCGGCGAAGTACTCCATTTGGTTGCTTAGGCCGTAATGCTTCACCGTTCGACCGCTGTAGAGCAGCACTTTCTCGTAGATGCCATTCTCCTTGGCCTCATTGTAGGCACCCAGGACTTCCTCGTTTTCAAAACCGTTACTCAGCACCTGGTCGTGATAGGCGTGCGCCAGCTCGTGCAGGATGACATATGGGTGCTTGGCCCATTGACCGCGGTTCAGCAGCGCCTTGGCGCGGGGGATGTGGACGTGTTTCACGAGACGTGGATCATGTTTGTTTGCCCGAAGCCATGTGGCACCCGGGTGATACTGCATGGAGCCAAGGGGCTCGTAGTGATGATCCAGCCAGATGGGGAGTTTTTGCATTTCCTTCACCTTGGCGGCGGGGAGGATGTATTTGATCCGCTGAAGGTGGTTGGCGAGTGCGGTGAAAACTTGGCCTTTGAATTCGTTGTTCTCATTTTTGAGGAGCTTGGGATCGACCTTGATCGTCCAGCCCTCGAGTTTTTTCACGATCGGATCGTACAATTTGTTCTCCTCTTTCTCTGCCACCGCTTGGCTAAGCGCACCGAACAGGAGTGCGACCGCGAGTATCATTTGTTTGATCATTGTGGGTATATTGAAATTAATTGCCTGTTAGCCTGAGCAGCGCTTGGCCAAGCGCATCGCCGATGAGGAAGTAGCTCTCGGCGTTGCCGTACCAGTGATGGCCATGGCCAACATTCGGCGACTCCTTGGCTGGCCGGGCGAACTGTGTGGTTTGCACGAACATTGTGTTTGGGCCAAGCGCCTTGGCGGCGGCTTTTTGGGCCTCGCGAATCGAGAGCATATTGTTACCAGCCTTGGGGCCGCCGTTGCCGAGTTCGCCGATGACAACCGGCAGATTTGGCTGCTTGAATTCCTTGCGCACATCCTTGACAAGATTGATGAGGTTGGCTTCGTATTCCTTCAATGCGTCGCCGTCGAACATGTCATTCCAGCCCTGGAACCAGACGAAGCCGCTGAGTTCCGGTTTGCGCTTGGCCAACTGCGGGAATTCATCGCCGAGCTTGACCAAACCCTCGCGGTATTCGGCGAGCATCTTTTTGTAGAATTCACCGGTGGTTCCGCCGGAGCTGGGCGGTCGGAAATCCCTGTATATGCTTTTGCCGCCCCATGCGGTCTTGATGAGCAGCACCGGTTCGTCGTACGCCTCGCCGACGAGGTGGCCGAGCTGGAATTCCGGCCCGATGTGGTGATTTCCGCCGTAACCGGTGAAGCCGATCGTCAGTCCGCCGGTCTTTAGTTCGTCCTTGGTTTGGTGCCGGACAAAGACGTCGTCGCGCACGATCCAATCGCCTTTGGCGTCTACGATGTGCTTGTATAGGTGGGCGCGCTCCAGGTTTTTCATCACGTTTTTCAGGATGCCCTTGCCGCCGTTGTAATAGTTGGGATGATCAAAATCGACGACGCCCTGACCCTGCATGTTGGACTGGCCGGCGAGCAGGAAGACGCGGAGTTTGCTGGAGCCATTAAGGTGTTTGTTGAGGAACGCGTAGCTGGCGTCGAGTGCGGTTTTGTTGAAAATGGAAAAGAAGTGACCGGCGCCTTTTATGATGTGCAAGTCGGTCTCGACGCCCGCCTTTTTCAGCGCCGCATGCAGGGCGGTCGGGCCGGCGTAGCCCACGGCAGGATGGGTTTTCACCGGCACGAGCATGTCTGCTGAGCCGTTGAAGAAGAAAATCGGCGCGTCATCCTTGTCGACAAAAGCGGCTGGCGACGCCGAATGATAGATCTGCGGCTTGTTGCTGCGTGAGCCTCCTAGCCAATAGGAGAGCATCTTGGAGTTTTCGCGGGTAGACCGAAAATCGGTTGGTGTGCCCCCGGCGACTGCAGCGGTGATTTTTGTGCCGACGCCCTTCGGGTCGTCCTCTTTGGACAGGCCAGTGGTGGCAAGCAGCGAAACCAAGTGGCCACCGGCCGAGTAGCCGATCGCGCCGATACGGCCGGGGTCGGTCTTGTATCTGGCCGCGTGTTGGCGAATCCACCGTATGGCATCGCGGCAGTCCTCGATTTGTGCGGGGCTTTTGTGCCGTGGTGCGAGGCGGTAGTCGATGGAGAAACAGGAGAAACCGCGCCGGGCGAGGCTCTTGGCGTACATGGTGAGCTGGGTTCGAGAGCCCGACCGCCAGGCTCCCCCATGGACGACGAGTATGGCGGGAAAGGGGCCTTCGCCTTTCGGCACGTAGGTGTTTAGCTTGAGCTTTTTACCATTGATCTCCTTATAAACGATGTCCCAGTCCCGGTCGAAACGTAATCCACTGGCAGTCACCCCAGCACAGAGGACAAGTAGGAGAAACAATGGGGTGATACGATTCATGTCAAAGCGATTGTTCACGGAAACCACCGCGGCGGCAAACAGGAAATTGGCCAAGCACGGTTGTCTGTGGATCGACTTGGCCAAGTGCAAACGGCAACGTGCGCTCGGTGGTAACGATTCTTTGGACACGTTTTTTGCGCCTCCGCCAACCGGCGGTGTGGATGTTTTGCCCGGCCTGTTTTTCAGAATGGAAGCCGTGTCGTGCCATAGCCTGCTACTGGTGGCACTGGATGCGGCAGATTTAGCGACCCCATTTATTTCGTTGCAATGAGCTAGTGAACAGAACCAGGCAATTCGCCACCAAGCCAATGACACCCTCGTGCAGGCCGTGGGTGTCGATGGGGTTCGCGCCGAACTTGCGCTGCAAAAACAACCCGAGTCCAACCGCAAGTCCGACGGCCATTCCGGCCAGTACAGGGCCTGAGCGCAGCGATTGGCAGTGGATGCCGAGGATGAACGCCGGAGCAAGTTGCAGGAGCATCTCGAATTTAATTTTTAACAGGGTGATCAGGATGTTGCTGTCGCGATGGCCGTAAAAGGCGATGGCGAGGCTGGCGGTGAGTAGGACGATGGCGACGGAGATCCATTTGCCCAGGTGCGTGAGTTGAGGCTCACTGGCAGCGGGATTGAAGTGGCGTGCATAGATATCCTTGGTGATCATGGCGGAGATGACCAGCAGAACGGAGTCGGCAGTGGACATCAGTCCAGCGAGAATGGCGGCGGAGAGGATGACCACGAGCCAGTAGCCGGTGGGCGTCTGCATCACCTCTCGGCAGATGGCGGGCAGGAGGTGGATGGATTTTTTCACCTCCAGTCCGTTGGCATTGGCGATGATGCCAACGAGCAGCACGACGATGGTGGTGGTGAGCGGCAGGAAGACCATCACGGCCAGGCTGCGCCGCAGCGTATGGGCGTTGCGCGCTGCGTAGATGCGCTGGATGGCCTGCGGATACAACGCGCCGCCGAATCCGACGATGATGATCCAGCTGATCCAGTTGAGCGTTTGGCGTGTGCCGGTGGGCGGCTCGATTTTTTCCGGGGCGATTTGAATCAGCTTTGCAACGGCGTCGGCAGGCGTGCCATATTTATGGATGACCATGCCGAGCAGGAGCATGAAGCCGAGGATCAGAATGACGCCCTGAATGGCATCGGTCCACGCCACGGCGCGAAAGCCGCCGAGGGTTTCGTAAATGAGCATGATCGCTGCCAGCAGGATGACGCCACCGATGAACGCCGTGCGCGGCGCGATGGCGCTGTCCTCCACACCGTAGGTTAAAAGCACTTCCGTGGCGGTGCCCATGGCGATGATTTGCGCGAGGAGATAGTTGGCCACGCCGATGAGCATCACGATGACAGCTAGGAGACAGAGCGGGCGCGAGTTGAAGCGATGCAAAAGAAAATCGGCCGGCGTCACGAAGCCGTGGCGTTTGGCCAATCGGTGCAGCCACGGTGCAAAGAACAGATAGCAGACGACCAGTGCCGTCATGAAATGTAGTGAGACTAGCCAGCTGAAACCTTCTCCGTACGCCTTGCCAGTGTAGCCGAAGAGCGTGTTGCCGCTCCATTGCGTGGCATAGAGTGTTAGTAGCAGCACGGCAAAGCCAACACCGGGGCCGGCCAAGTAAAAATCCTGCAGCGTGTCCGATTGTCGCGCCTTTCGGCCCCACCAGCCCAAGGCAAGCAGCGAGAGAAGGTACAATGCGATGAACGCCAATCCGCCTGGTCCGAATGGCAGCACGGCAATCATGCGTCTTCCTCTGGTTCATCCCCGTCCTCGCCCGGCCAATGGCACAGGAAAACCCATGCTGCCAAACACGAGATGAGAACAGACGCGACAATGGAAACCACAACCCAACGCGGCAAGCCGAGCAAAGTTTCTTGGTCATGAGCCGGCCAGTACCACGGCACGGCGGCGATAAAGAGCAGCGCAAAGCCAAGCGCCAGCAGCCAGGGGCGGGGTGATGATTTGGGGGCGGGATCGGGCATCCGTGCGGCGGCAGATTGTCCCGCCGCCCGCCTGGCTTGCAACTCCTTTTGTGCCGGGAATGAAAACGGCTTGCGGTTTGGCGGTGGCACGGCATCATGTCCGCCCTTCACGGCGCGGGTTTGCCCTGCTGTGGCGAGTGGGGTCATAGCTCAGTTGGTAGAGCGTCGCGTTCGCAATGCGAAGGTCTGGAGTTCGATTCTCCATGGCTCCACCATTC
>CAJWPV010000149.1 GCA_913045395.1 uncultured Verrucomicrobiota bacterium
GGGTACTTCCCCCACGGGGTTCCGAACCAGTCCACCGTGCTGTCAGTCAGCGTCACTCCCAGCAGACCGGCGACTAGGCCCATAGCGATGCCGCGCCGTGACAACCACGGGAAGTAGCACGCGCCCATGAGCGCCGGGAACATCTGGAAGCCGTACGCCACCGCCAGGCCGCCCAGCATCACCAGCGCGTCCTTGGCAAACGACGCCACCACCAGCGCAGCCAGCGCCACAATCAGCACGAAGGCACGGCCGCACAGTTTTTGGGCACTCTCACTGGCGTCGGCCTTGATGAATCGCTTGAAGATGTCGCGCGTGATCATGCCGCTGAAGGTGGACATGTATGCTGCCCCGGTGCTCTGCATCGCCGCCAGTGCGCAAACCGCCAGCAATGCCACCAGCCACGGCGTGGTGTCGGAGAGCAGGTTGATCAACTGCGGCACCAGCGTCTTGTCGTTCACGTCCGTGAAAGTTCCGTTCGAGCTGAATATCCAACCCGCCACACCCTGAAAGATGGTGAAGGTGAACAGGATAATCCCGATGATCAGAGACGAGGCGACCACCTGCTGCCAGCGAAACGCCCGGCTAGTCTTGTTCGCGAAGGCCCACATCGAGAATGCCGGCGACGCCTGGATGCCCATCAGCGCAAACATGTACGTCATGCACATGATACCGGTCCACGGCCCGCCTTTAGCATCGGCACCGGCAGAGACCGCCTGGATTGAGCCCGGTAGTGCGACGTAGTGTGAGTGGCCGGCGGGCGTCAGGCTTTCGCCCTTGGCCAAGTCGGCGGAGACGAACGATTTCATCCCCTCCACAAACTCGCTCCACCCGCCGATCTTCACGATGGCAACGACGCCGATCGCAACGATGCCAAACGCCAACAGAACACACTGGGCGCAATCCACATACGCCACCGATCGCAGCCCGCCCGACGCCACGTAAATCACCACCACGGCAGTGAGCGCGTACATGCCGACGTTCACGCTAATCCAGTCTTCAGTCAGGATGTTGAACAGGCTGCCGGACGCCTTCAACTGCACACCAAGGTACGGCACGCTGAACAGGAACGCCACGATCACCGTGAGGATGCGAATGGCGTTCCCGCCAAAAATGTCCGAGTACATCTCGCCCGGGGTCACGTAGCGGAACGCCTGGCCAAGCACCCATTGACGCCGCAGGAACAGCACCCCCGTGAGAGGAATTGTCAGCGCGTAAAATGACGCGAAGGCATACGGCAGCCCGTCGGTGAAAATCTTCCCTGGATGCCCGACGAACGTCCACCCGCTGAAGCTCGTCGCCGTCGCCGCGAGGATGAACACCCAAACACTAATCTGCCGTCCGGCGATGAAATAATCCGAGGAAGACTTGGCCCCGAAGAAACCCTTGATACCCCAGAAAATACAATAGGCCCAATACAGGCCCACAAACGCAAATAGCCAGGTGATTGTTGAATCCATAATCCGGTTCGGTTCTTAGGTGGACGGCTTAATAGCAGAGCCCACCCGCTGAAACAAGCATCGGCCTGTTCACTCGCCGATGATTTCCTTGAGTTGGCTGACCGGCACGCAGTTTTTGAAGACCATCTGCAGGTTCTTCTGATCGTCGTCATTCTCCGTGTAGTAGAGTGACTCGGTGCTGGCGGCGATCCCGACCACTTCCCCAGCTTCATTCAAAACAGGTGCACCACTGGATCCGCGACCGAAATCTGCCGTGATTGCCATCGCCGGAACAGTTTTTCGATCGCGTTGTGTCATGAAGTAACGGGCAACACGCCCCTCGGTTAACGTGTAAAATTTTTGGTTCGGATGGCTGATCAAATCCACTTTTGCCCCAACGGGTGCTGCTTGGCCAAGCGTAACCGGCGTAATCCCGGTATTGGGAATCCGCACCACTGCCAGGTCGTAACGTTCACTCGCCACAACCACCGACTCGACCATAAACACCCGCCCGTCGAACAACCGCACTGCCAAGGCAGAACGCTCCGGCTGGTTTACCACGTGATAGTTGGTCACTACCAAATCCTCCGCGATTAAGAATCCGCTCGCCGGCGCCACATGCCAGCGTGTGCAGCTTTTGCACTTGTAAACACCACCCACCACCGCGATTGCCTTTTGCACCTCCTCCGCTCGGCCGCCCTTTCCCGCCGGCAAACCAAGCTTGGCCCTCGGCTCTTTTTTCAACTGCTCGATCAATGATTCCATCGAGACCGCCTCGTCGGAATCCATCATCCTCGTTGCCTCACGTGTCATTTGCCCGATGATCGCCCGGTCGTTGATCACCGCTGGCTTGGCTTGGCGGTTCTCTTTAATGGTGGTTTGCTTCGTGCTCATGCAACCGACAGCAACCATTGCCGCCACAACGCAACACAACTTAGCTAAATCCATTTTCACGGCGTCAGACTACTTCATTCGCAGCTTGGCAGCGAGAGTTTAGTGGCGTCAAATGGCAGCCGTATGGCGCTGCCGAAATACGTCCAAGAAACCGACCAGGGCGTGATCTTGGCCATCCGCGTTCAGCCCCGTGCCTCACGCAATGAAATCATCGCTGATCTCGGCGACGAACAACTCAAAGTTCGCATCACCGCCCCGCCCGTAGACTCCGCCGCCAACAAGGCGCTCACCAAGTTCATCGCGAAGTCGCTCGTTGTCCCGCCGCGCTCTGTGTCCCTCATTCGCGGCGATAAAAACCGCAGTAAAGTACTGTTCATCGCCAACACAGATGCCGCATCAGTACTTGCCAAGATCCACAAATAACTTGAGACACACCCACTCGCCCAATAGCTTTTCCCCGTGAACACTCCGGCAGTCGATGCCTCGGAACAAAACTGGCACGCTTGGGTGGACACCGGCGGCACCTTCACCGACTGCCTCGCCGCCGACCCGCATGGGCGCACCCTCCGCTTCAAGGTTCTCTCCAGTAGTTGCCTCCGAGGCACGCTCACGGCCATCGACTCGCCGACCGAAATCGAGGTAGATCTAGCCCAACCGCTCATCGCCGGTTTTGCGCTTGGCCAACAGTTTCGACTCCTTGGCCAAGTCGACGAGGCGATTGAAATCACCGCTCACGATTCCCCGAACCAACTTCGCCTTGGCAAGCCACTGCCCGACAACACGCCGCTTGGCCATGCGATCGAGATCGCCTTCGACGTCGAGGCCCCAATCCTCGCGGTTCGAATCGCCACCGGCACTCCCGATGGCCAGGCGCTCCCGCCAATGCTCATGCACTTGGCCACGACTCGCGGCACCAATGCCTTGCTTGAAGAAAAGGGAGCTGAAGTCACGCTTTTCATCACGCGTGGTTTCGAGGATTTGCTCGTGATCGGCGACCAAAAACGCCCCGAACTTTTTGCGCTTAACATCCAAAAATCGACACCACTCACGGCGAACGTCATAGGCATCGACGAACGGATTGACGCGCTTGGCCAAGCGCTCCGCCCGCTCAATCTCCCCACCGCCGAGCCGCCTAAAACCAAGAATCAATCCGCCGCCGTCGTCTGCCTGCATAGCCACCGCAATCCCGAACACGAACAACGCTTGGCCGCACAACTCCGCGACGCCGGCTGGCGGCACGTCTCTGTGTCGAGCGACCTGGCGCCGGTCATCAAAATTTTGCCGCGCGCAGAGACGACGGTTGTCGATGCTTATCTATCGCCGATCATGACGCGCTATCTCGATGGTGTGGAACGCGAGATGGTCAATGGCAAACTGCACGTGATGACCAGTACCGGTGGACTCGTCTCTCGCAACGCTTACAGAGCCAAGGACAGTTTACTGAGCGGCCCAGCTGGAGGGGTTGTCGGTGCCGCTATGGTCGGCCGCCAAGCCGGCTTCGAGCGGATCATCGGGTTCGATATGGGCGGCACAAGCACCGACGTCTGCCGGTTCGACGGTGACTTTGATTACAAATTCGAACACCACATCGGCCGAGCCCGCGTGATCGCACCGGTGCTGAATATCGAGACGGTTGCTGCTGGTGGGGGTTCAATCTGCGGTTTCAACGGCGACGAATTGTTCGTCGGGCACGAGAGCGCGGGCGCGAATCCCGGCCCAGCCTGCTACGGCGCAGGCGGCCCTCTCACCCTCACCGACGTCAATTTACTGCTCGACCGGCTTGATCCTAGACAGTTCGGGATTCCCGTCGATGTTGACGCCGCCCGCGCCGCGCTCGAGCTGGTTTGTCAATCAATCCCCAAGCCGCCACCGAAACGCAAACTTCTCAGCGGGTTCCTCGAAATCGCCAACGAACGGATGGCGGACGCGGTCCGAAAAATTTCCATCCGTGAAGGCTACGATCCCACCGACTACGCGCTGGTCGCCTTCGGCGGCGCTGGGGGCCAACACGCCTGCGCCATCGCCGAAAAACTTGGCATCACCACCGTCCTCTGCCCAGCCGACGCCGGCCTGCTCAGCGCACGTGGCCTGCGCGAAGCCGTCATGGAGCGCTTCGCTGAGCGGCAGATTCTCCAACCGCTCGAATCGTTTGGCCAGGCGCTTGACTCTACGTTTGAGGAGTTGGCCAATGAGGCACTCGGAGCGCTGAAAAAAGAGGGCTTCGCCGCCGATGAAATCACCGTTCGGCGACGTTTCGTTTCTCTTCGACATTTTGGGCAGGAGTCCGCTGAGAAAATCCCCTACGACGGAAGCACCGACTTAGCCACTGCGTTTAGGGAGCACTACGAAAAGCTCTTCAGTTACTGGCCGGACAACAAATCGATTGAGATCGTCTCGGCACGGGTGATCGCCTCGACATATCCGCCAGCGGTAGCGAGAGAGTCATTCGACTCATCAACTGGAAAATCGCTTAACAAGCCGATCATAGAGCGCAAGTCGCTGAACACGGGCCAACCCATCGAGGGCCCAACAATCGTACAGGACCGTTTTTGCACACTCGGAATCGACCCTGGCTGGATCGGCATTCTTGGCTCCGAGGGCACCCTTAAAATCCAACCGATTCGGAAAAATAATTCAGCTAAAAAAATATTTGTATCTT
>CAJWPV010000150.1 GCA_913045395.1 uncultured Verrucomicrobiota bacterium
GAGCTGAACCTCATCTGATTTTGAGATAATGATGGTTTTAATATCGCGAGGAAGGATGACTGTGCTGACGCTGAGCCCGGGCCAGTTGGCGTGGGGCCTAGCCTGGGTTTCACTGATCAGCGGGCTTGGGCGATGGCGCACGGCGGATTGTCTCTTTAACGCGGCGCTTGGCCAAGCTCTTTGACCCACAGGAAGCGCTCCCGCCTCTGTCAACGAACCTCGCCGGGCGTGAGTTTCTCATTTTGCCCATTGATTCATCTTGTCGTTCGTCTTGTGGATTGGCATTTTCCATCGCCACCCGACAAAAAAGGGTCAATCTTATGACACAACCACTAAGCTGGGGCATTCTTGGAACAGGCATGATTGCGCGCAAATTCGCCGTTGAACTCAGGCATACCTCCAGGGGCGCCCTAGTCGTATCCGGTTCAAGGCGGCAGGAAACCGCCGACGCATTCGCCGCGGAGCACGGCGGACGGGGCGTCGCCGGCTACGCCGCATTATTGGACGACCCTGAGGTGGATGCCGTTTACAACTCGCTACCAAACGGACTGCATGCCGAGTGGTCGATCAAGGCGATGGAAGCCGGCAAGCACGTTCTCTGCGAAAAACCAATGGCCTGTAATGCCGCTGAGGCTAAGACCATGTTTGATGCCGCAGAGCGAACAGGACAACTGCTCGTGGAGGCGTTCATGTACCGTACCCTTCCGGCAGTGAAAACGCTCATCGAAATGGTCCGGGGTGGTGCGCTTGGCCAAGTGAAACTAATCCGCTCCAACTTTTCATTTGCCCGGGAAGCGCTGGGTAGTGATGCTCGCTATCAAGCTGCCCAAGCCGGCGGCGGGTTGATGGACGTCGGTTGCTACTGTGTGAACCTGACACGGGCTGTCATGGCCAGTGAGCCAACCGACACCGCTTGTTTTGCCCACCTCCACGAGCACGGCGTCGATGATTACGCGGCGGGGGTGATGCGTTTCGGCGACAATACCCTGGCCACTTTCACCTGCGGCATGACAGTTGCAAACAACTGGACGACCTACATCGCCGGAGACGACGGTGAAATCGCCATCAACGACCCTTGGCTTGGTGATGGCACGTTTACCCTGGACAAGGACGGGGAAACCCAAACCGTCGGGGCCAAGGCCGACACGCCGGTGTATGCACTGGAAGCTGAGGCGTTCGCCGAGGCCGTCGCTGGTGCCACCCCGTGGATTACCCGGGAGGACACGCTTGGTAACATGAGGGTGCTTGACAAGCTTCGCGAGCAGGCCGGCGTCCCGGTGCCCGCCTGATCTCCATGCCTGGTACAAGACCCAACGTGCTCTGGATTTGCACCGACCAGCAGCGGCACGACACTATCCGCGCACTGGGCAATCCGCATATCAACACACCGTGCATCGATGAACTGGTTAGCAAAGGCGTATCGTTCACACATGCCTTTGCGCAAAGCCCGGTCTGTACACCGAGTCGAGCTGCGTTCATGACCGGCCGTTACCCGCGGACGACGAAATGCCGCCAAAACGGACAGGCGATGCCGGCCAACGAGAAACTAGTGAGCCGGCTATTTGCCGATGCCGGCTATACATGCGGCCTCGCCGGTAAACTGCATCTCGCCACCTGCGCCAACGGCGTCGTCGAGACTCGAATCGACGACGGCTATCGGATCTTTCACTGGTCACACCACCCTCAGCCGGATTGGCCAGAGAATGCCTACACACAATGGCTGCACGACAAGGGCACCTCGTGGGAAGAGCTCTACGGCGGACCATCGACAAATTACATCAAACACGGCGTCCCTGAAGAATACAACCAGACTACTTGGTGCGCCGAAAAGGCGATCGAGTTCATTCACGAGCAGAAAGGTGATCCTTGGTTTTTCAGCTATAACTGTTTTGCCCCGCACCACCCCTTCGATCCGCCGGCAGATTTCCTTGCCCATTACAGCCCCCACGAGCTGCCACTACCTAAGGCAAAACCGGGCGAGCTCGAAACTAAGACTAGCTATCAGCAGCTCGACGGTGAATTCGCCCACAACGACCCAAGCAGCTATGACATCGCCAGGATGACTGACCGCGACAAGCAGGAGATCATCGCCGCCTATTACGCGATGGTTGAATTGATCGATAAACAGGTCGGTCGCATGGTCGTTGCCCTGGAGGAAACCGGTCAGCTCGATAACACGATCGTGATTTTCATGTCCGACCACGGCGAGATGCTTGGCGACCACGGGTTTTACCTGAAAGGCCCACACTTTTATGACGAAGCCGTGCGCGTACCGTTGATCTTTTCCTGGAAAGAGCGTTTCGCCGCTGACCTGCGTGCTGATTGCTTGATGGAGCTAATCGACATCGCGCCAACCCTGCTCGAGGCGGCTAGCATTGAAATCCCCGAATACATTCAAGGGCGCTCGATGATGCCCATCCTACTTGGCCAAGCGAACGCCAGCCATCACCGCGATTATGTCTTCAGCGAGTACTACAACGCATGGACACACAAGCATTCCTACGGCTCAATGCTGCGCACACGCGATCAAAAGATCGTCGTTTACCACGGCACAGACCAGGGCGAGTTGTACGATCTGAAAAATGATCCCGATGAATTTGAGAACCTTTGGAGCGCTCGCGAACACGCCGAACTCAAATTGCGACTGATGAAAGCCTGTTTTGACGCGAGCGTGTTCACCATGGACCCTTCCCCTCCCCGCCTGGGAGCGTTTTAATAACAAATGAAATTCTGCCTGAACACCAGCACCATCAAGCCCCAGTCGCTGATCCGTAAAATCGAACTCGCCGGCCATGCCGGCTACGACGGGATAGAGCTTTGGTTGAATGACATTTACGACTACATCGGCCGTGGCGGCGAAGTGCGCGACATTGAAAGAGCTCTGTCCGACAACGGTCTCATCGTGCCGAGCATGATCGCCATCCGTCAATGGGGTGACATGGACGGATGGGAGTACGAACTTGTGAAGGACGAGGCGCGCCGGCGTTTCGCACTGTGCGCTCGTCTGGGCGCGCCATACATCGTTGCCACGCCGCCTCTTGAAAAAACCGAGACGGAACACCTCCCTGAACGCTACCGCGACCTGCTTGAAATTGGCCGCGAGGAAGGCGTCAAGCCAACGTTTGAGTACATTAGTTTTTTCAAGTCGGTTCACCGCCTGGCCGATGCGTGGGAGATCGTCCAGCAGACTAACGACCCGGACTCAAGCATCATTCTCGACGCGTTCCACAACTGGAACAGCAACTCCACCTTGGATGATTTAAGGGCAATTCCGCTTGAAAAGATCAGCCATTACCACATCGACGATGCTGCCCCAGGCAAGGCCGCCACGACACAAACCGACCCTGACCGGGTGATGCTCGGCGAGGGGCAAATCGACCTTGCCGCCGAAATCAAAGTGCTAAAGGAAAAAGACTACGACAAGACGGTGAGCCTTGAATTGTTCAACGCCCAACTCTGGGAGAAGGACCCGCTCGAAGTGATATCTACCGGGTTGGAGCGGATGAAAGCCCTCTTCGCATAGCGCTTGGTCTACTTGAAGTAATAGAGCATGAAGATGGCGCAGGCCGCCAGCAGGCCACCCCAGAACTTGTCCTCCCTGATAAGGCTCTGCGCCCTATCTGCGCCATCTTCATTGGACGACGCCGTGAACAGCGACTGAAGCTCGGTATTGATGAACATCAGCCAAGTCCAAGCCGATGCAACCAATGCCGCAACCAAGGGAGCCGCAATTTCCTGCCACATTAAAAAGCCAAGTAACGCATAAACCAACAGGGACAGCGTCGCCTTGGTGATCAAAATGTGGAGACTGGCCTCGGTGAACACGCCCAACCCGACGAAGGTCAGGCTCGATTTCTGTTCATCGGCTTGTGTCATTTTGCTAACGATAATATTGGCCAAGACGGCGAAAATCGCAGCGACGAATACGCCGTGGAAGAAGTTTAAGCTCGATCCAAATATGCCTGAGAAAAACTCAGTTTTCCCGAGCGTTGCCCCGTAAACTGGAACCACTGCGTAAGAGACCACCACCCCTGTGATGATCGACGCAAAGCCTCCCGCAGCCGTTGCCCCTTTCCACAGCATGCCAACAGCAAAAGCCACCACCACGCCGCCGACTAGCTTTGACTGATGCGACGCGACGTAGGTAAAAAAGAGCTGCTTTGTGTTCGGATCGAACACGGCAATTGTCAGCAAGGCGCAACCAACCACCATTACCCCAATCAGCACTCGACCCATTCGGATGAGTTGCTTGTCGGTGGCTTGCGGGTTGACGAATCGTTTGTAGAAATCAAACGTGATCAGAGTCGCCGCCGAGTTCATCATCGAGTCGACACTTGACAGGATGGCCCCGATCAATCCAGCAGCAACCAAACCCACCAAACCAGCGATACCAGCCGGGGCGACAACTTCGCGCAAGAGCAGTGGGAAGGCTGTGTCTCCGTCCACCTGTACCCCCGGCATCCTCTCAGCGAAAACGTAGTACGCCGCAATGCCGGTGCCGATCGAGATGAACGGGATGAGCAATTTCACAAACCCAGCGGTGATGATTCCCACCCGGGCCTCCTTGTCGCTCTTCGCCGCCAGCGCCCGCTGTACGATGAACTGATTCGCGCCCCAGTAATAAAAATGCAGCACCATCAACCCGCTAAGCATTCCGGTCCATGGCCTTTGAGGGTGGTCAGATGGTAAATACAGGTGCATTAAATCTTTCCCTTCCGCATCCAGGGCCCGCATGCCGCTCCAGCCACCGACCTCACCAAACGTGAACCAAGCCACGATCAAGGCGCCGGCCAACATTAGAACTGACTGCAGGACGTCCGTCACAATCACTGCCTTTAACCCGCCGACAATTGTGTACACTCCGGTAACCAAAGCCATGATCAGTACCCCAAGAACATAGTAGGTCTTGTCAATTTGAATGGTCTGTGCCTCGCCGCCTGCACTAGCCTTGAGCACGTCGTTGATGTGCTCCTGGTCTAC
>CAJWPV010000151.1 GCA_913045395.1 uncultured Verrucomicrobiota bacterium
ATGCGCCCGGTACCCGCACGACCTCCACCGCCACTCTAGCCTTGGCCAACTCGGTCTTGGCGGCGCGCAGCATCGAGTTGACGTAACGGGCATTGTAGCGTGAGGCGACAATTGTAACTCGTGTCCCCGACACTTGCTTAACCTTGGTCTTGGATGCTTTTTTCAGCATGGATCAGTCGACGAGGAAGGTGCCCTGCGAGGTTGAGGCCTTGACGGCCTTGGGTAATGCCTTCGGGTCGAAGCGCAACACCAGGGAGTGTTTACCGGCGTCCAGGCGGGCCTTGATCTCGACGGCGGTGTTTACCACCCCACCGTCGATCCAGACCTTGGCACCTTCAGCGCCTTCCAGTTGCAGCGTGACTTCACCGGTCTGCGCAACTTCAAACTCAGTCCCCGCGTACACGCCGATCACCCCGATCCATTGGCCGGCGTTGGTTCCCTTTTTGAGCATGTCATCAGTCAGCCGGCCGTCAACGAGCGAGTTGACCGTCAGCCAGCGTTTGCGGTTGATGCCCCCGTCCGCGATCCGATCATCCCCAAACTGCTGGTCGCGATGGTTCGCCGCTCGCAGCCGCCACACGCGGGCGACGTTGCCTTTCGACGCATCGAACGCGCCTGACTTGCCCAGGCGACTCATGAAACTGAACAGGTCGATCTGGGACTGCCGCTCCAGACGCTCGATTAGCCCTGAGGGCATCAGCGAGTTGCCCTGCGTGCGCTTGCGGACATTCGCCTTGGCAACGGCGGTTGACTGGTTGGCGACGTTGCGAAGGATCAACTGCGTGTCATCCTCACGCTCAAGCATCCCAAACAAAACCTGATTGTCCCTCGTCTCGACAACGAGCGAGTGGTAACCCTCCTTGATCTTCCGGTTAGGGTAGTAAAGCGACTCGACGAGGTAGTCGAGCGGGGCGCTCGCGCCGATCGACGTCAGGTCCGGCCCGAGCCTGCCACCCGCACCGCCAATGGCGTGGCACCCCACGCAACCCAACTCAAGCCTGCGGTACACCAACTCACCACGGGCGGGATCGCCGCTCAGCGCAACCGCCTTGGTCAGCGCACCTATTTCGCTCCTCGACAGGGTGATATCCTCGTCCTTCAGCCCGGCACTGCTCGGCAGTGCAAGCGCCAATGTCTGCAGGCCTCGCCCGCCCTCCCGGATTGCGCGCAGCCCCGCCTTGGCGGCCACCTTGGAAAAGCCTTTCCGGGGCAACGCCTTGGCCATCGCACTCTCGGCATTCTTCACGCCCAGCATTGCTCGCCAAAGATTGAGCGCCGCCGCCTCGCTTTTGGTGTCGTCGAGCGCCTCGATCGCCAACGGCGCCGCCTCGTTGATATCCAAGACGGCCAGCGCGGTAACCGCCATGTGGCGCGCTTCCGTGTTCCGTTTCGCCTGGCCAAGCGGCTTGAGGACCTGCACGGCCCTGACACCGCCTATTTGGCGGATGGCATTGATCGCTGCCTGCCGAACCGGAGTTGCGGTTTTTTTGCCCTCGGCAAGTTCAACCAAGCCGCCATATTTTTCCCCGAGCACCTTCCACGTGCCGGCCAGGCCAAGTGACGCCACCTGCACCGCTTGATCTCTGCTCGTAAAGAATTTGGCAACACTGTCCTTTTGGACGCTTGGCCTGAGATTTCGCAGGCGCGAGGCGTGGCTGAGCGCGTCTAGCGCCCTTGCCTGACCGCCCGTTGACAACGAGCCGCCGGTAAGCTGGACATGTAGTTGCGCCAACTCAGCCGCCGTCCCGGCGCGGCCGATGATCTCGATCCACGAACCGTCCTCGGGAATGGTCTTGCCGTTGAGGAACACACCGAGCACTTCACTGGCCTTCTCTGCGGACATCGACTTGAGCACAAACTCAAGTTGATGTTCACGGCCGTCCGGCTTCCAGCGACCCGAACGCACCATTGCCACCCACGGCTCCTCGATATCCCTCATGCTCAGCCAGGCAGCGTAGTCGAGATAGTTGTCGGTCGGCTTGTCGAGTACACCCAACGCTGCGCTGAGCGACTTCTCGGTCGGCTTGCGGGTAATCGCCCGCAAAGCAGCTAGACGGGGACGCGGATGTTCGTCGGCGATGCGCTTGGCCAAGCGCGCCTCGGCGTCGTCGACGCGATCCGCCCATTCATCCAGCACCTGCACTGCAGCTGTGCGCACCCGGCCGTCCTTGGCCTCGAGCAGCTTATCGAGCAGCGGTTTATTGACGACATCCAACCCCTGGTAAATCCAAAGCGCCTCAAGCTGAGCCTGCTCGCCTGATTGCTTTGCCGACCATTTTTCCAGATCGGGCAAAACGCTCCCCTCGCCGCGCTCCTTGAGGACACGACGGGTCTTTTCGCGCTCATAACCGTTGGGCGAAGTGAGCTTTGCCAGAAGGGCTGTGTTGTCGAATTGGGTGAGGTCGTTCTTTTTGACGAGCGGCCGATCCTTGATCGTCACACGCCAGATGCGGCCGTGGACGTGGTCGCGGCGTTCGTCGCGGAAATCCACCTCACCGTGCTGGATAATCGGGTTCGACCAGTCTGCGATGTAAAGCGCGCCATCAGGACCAAACTTGATGTCTATGGGTCGAAAATGAACGCTGCCAGAGCGCATCACATCCGGCATCTCCTGCGTGACATAGCTCGAGTCCTTGTCGCTGATCTTGAACCGGACAATACGATGCGCGCGAAAGTCGCAGGTAATCGCGTCTCCCTGCCAGTCGTCCGGGAAATGAGAACTGCGAACGATCTCGAGCCCGCAGAATTTCGGATAACGCCCCGGACTCACGCTGTCGAGCAAGCGGGGTGCACGGGCGTAGGTGAAATACATCGCACCAGGCACACCATAGCTGAGACCCTGGCCGCCGGCGCCGTCGGTCACGAATGATTGGCCGAACTCGTCGTAGTGATGTCCCCACGGGTTGCAGAAGCCGCGCAGAAATATCTCAGCCTTGAGTGTCTCGGGCCGCAGCCGCCACACTCCGCCGCTCTCGAGCCGCAACACCTCGTGCGGCGTCTCCATGTGCGTCCGAATGTAGATCGACTGGTTGAAGTACAACCGCCCGTCGAAGCCCCAACGCAGCGTGTGCAAAATGTGGTGTGTGTCCTCGGTGCCGAAGCCGGACATCACCACGCGGCTTTCGTCAGCCACGCCGTCACCGTCCGTATCTTTCAAGTGGAGCAGCTCGGTGCTTTGGCCGACATAAACCCCGCCGTCGCCCGGCTCGATGCCGGTCGGAATCAGCAGGTTGTCGGCGAAGACCGTTGACTTGTCCGCTTGGCCATCGTCGTTGGTGTCCTCGAGGATGATCACCTTGTCGGTGGCCATCTGGCCTGGAAGAATCTGCGGATAAACTTCCGAACTCGCGACCCACAGTCGCCCCTTTGCGTCGAAGTTCATTTGGATCGGCTTGGCCAAGTGCGGGTTCTGCGCAAAGAGATTGACCTCAAGCCCCTCACCCAAGTCGAACCTCGGCAATGGCTGTGTCTTAAACGGCTTGGCCTCGGCAATTGCCTCACTCTTCTTTGCCGTCTCGCGCGGTTTGATCTTTTCCCAATCGTCGGCGGGCATCAGCTTGTAGCTCCGCTTGGCGGTCTTGTTCAGCGCGAAGATCTCCTCCTCCTTTTGCCGGATGAGCGGGTCGAACATCGGCACTTCCCTGAAATTGTTCCCCTGTTCGTGCCTGCGGAAGCCCCACAGATAGGCCTGGTTTTGCGGACGCGACCGGTGAAAAAATAAGTCGTTTTTTTCGACAAGGAGCCTGCGAAGTTCCTCTGCCTGGTCAACATCCGGCCCGGCATCGATAAACGCCCCACCACTCCACTCCTTGGCATCTGCCGTATGAATTTCCACATTGTCAGCAACAAACGTGTAGCGACCCTCCGGAAGGCCCATAAACTGAATCCGGCCGATGGCCGTCTTCTGGGTAAGGGGTTTGTTCTTTTTCTCCTGTGCGAAGTAAGGCGGCAACGCCTCAAACTGAGCGTCCAACGTCATCCCGTTGGCCGCTCGCGTTAAGTTAACCAGCTTGATTCCATAACCACCGTTTCGTTCGATGCCACTGTCCGTGATACCAAAGCGGAAATTGGTCGTCATCCAGCTGAATGAAAACTCGGCGACCGACGCCATCATCCAGTAACCGTAGTCGTTCAGGTGAATTCCGTCCGTGGTCAGCGGCGGCGTGGCCGCTCCCTTGCGGGAGCTCAAGTACCTGTATAAATCAACAAACCAGGCATCGTGCTCCTTTGACAAATCTCC
The DNA here is from genome assembly GCA_913045395.1 of uncultured Verrucomicrobiota bacterium. GTDB lineage: Bacteria > Verrucomicrobiota > Verrucomicrobiia > Limisphaerales > UBA1096 > UBA1096. Next base: position 4,241 of record CAJWPV010000151.1, read on the forward strand.
AATCACCTCCCGGAATTTTTCCAGCACTTCATTGTGCGCCTCTCCACTTGGCAGCTTTCCTCCAAGATTTTCATGTGCGATCGGACTCATGAACACCAGGCGCAGAGGGTTCTCTTTGCCGGCGCTGGCCTTGATTTGCTCCACCAACCGCTGGTAGTCCGACTTGAACTGCTCCAGCGTGCCTGTGTCCAGCGAGCTAGCCATGCCGTAACCAATGATGGCCACTGTCGGCTTGATGTCGGTGATTTGTTTGCGTAACTGCAACCATCCCTCGTTGGCCGGTTCGTGGCCTGCTTGCCGTGTTCCCAGGCCATCGCGAGCGATGCCGGCCGGCGTGTCACCACTCCAGCCGATGTTGTGGAAGTGCAGTTTCTTGCCGCTGTTCTGCACAGTAATCCGATACTCCAGATAGCCCTGCTTTTGGGCCTGTTCAATCAGGCCGTCGCCAACCAGCAGTACTTGGTCGCCAGCAATAAAATTGAGCTTCTGCGGCTTGCGCGGGAACGGCTTGGCAGTCTGGCCAAGCGCTTGGGTGAGCACGGCAAACGCACACGCAGTAAAAAATAAACGGAATGACTTCATTGTGTTAATGTAAAAAATGGAGGTTATCTACCAAGGATGGCGGCCTCAACGGCTCCCGCCATGACCTTGGCGCCGGCGGCGTTGGGATGAATTTTATCCGGGAACATCTCTGGCTTGCCACTGAGTGCGGCATAAAGGTCGATAAGTGGCAAACCC